>JANYHW010000188.1 GCA_025358885.1 Cytophagales bacterium
CCGCGTCATAATCAGTTATGGATTCCAGCACCTTTCCATACTTCATTTTAGCAATACCCCTGGCAATAAATCCAATTGGTTTCCATGGCATGGCTTTTATGATCTGATCAAAATCCTTTATGCCCTCATCATAGTTGCCCAGTTTAAACATCTTTACAATACCACGATCGAAATGCCCGGTGATGTTATTGGGATCGAGCAAAATTACTTTATAGAAATCATGGATGGCATCACGTGGATCTCCATCACTCATTTTACAAATCCCCCGATTCAGGTAGCCTGTAAAATTGCGAGGATCCAACTCAATGAGTCTGGAGCAATCTTCCATTGCCTCATTAAAACGTTTTAACTCAATATAAATCAAGCTGCGCTCAAAATAGGCATACCGATACGTAGGATCAATACTGACTATCTGGGTGAGGTAGGCGATTTTGGCTTCTTTATCAGTCTCTTTCTCTGCCTTCTTTATCAACTTGTCAATATCACGCGTTTGACAAACACATGTCTGAAAAAAACCGAAAAGGAAAAGTAACGTCAAGCGCATTGCCTACAACGGTGTCGGTTACGAGAAATGATCTGGAACTCTAATATAGCACAATAATTACCATGCTTGACCCTATTCTACCTGCCCTTGTGGGTCATATAGAGCCATTCGCTCAACTTCAGACAGTGAAAGATTTTCAGCGATGGTTTGAAGTGTAGGTCTCCACAGAACAAAGAACACAGCGATTATTGCCGTAAACAGGAGAAACGAAACGTCTCCCGTCACAAATGCGACCACAGCGCCAAGCAACCCGGGCATTTCCATACACGCAGAACGGATTAGTGTAGTCACCTGAAGCCGGCTCAGTTTATCACGAAGGGAAAGCGCAGAGTCAACGGCGCTCAACATCTGCTTGAAAATAAGGTGGCCGGAGGCAATTCCTAAAGGGGCCATAACCAATAGCACATAATTCAATAGTTGGGTAAAAGTCGGATCCGGCACAGGTGAGTTCAGGCCCGTATAATTTAGGTATAGCACCAGCAGTCCAAAGGCAACCATGACCGCCATAATCGAATAGTAGATTACATAGAAGGCAAAGAGAAGCGATTTTGATGAGGTGGGAGGCATGACAATAGAAATTAAGAATTATGATTCCGCGTCAGGGGGTCACAACTGATGAGTAGATTATTCTGCCATCGAAGATGGTCATAAGGACTTTGGTCTTGTAGATCTGCATGGGATCGATGGTGAAAAGATCCTGAGAAAGTACAACCACGTCTGCCAGATAGCCGGGGGCGATTATCCCTTTTGTATTCTCTTCGAAGGAAGAATAGGCTCCCCCTTGGGTATAGGCTATCAGTGCCTGTGTTATGGATATTTTTTGCTTCGGTATCCAGCCTCCTTCCGGTTTCCCTTCAATGGTCCGCCGTGTTACCGCCGTGTGTAAGCCACGGATGGGATTCAAACTCACACACGCTGGCCAGTCGCTGCTGAATACAAGATGACCTCCCGCCTTCAGAATGGAAGCCCAGGCAAAAGAGTATGGTAGTCTCGCGGGACCTACCCCATCCACCCATATGGAGACGGTCCCGGGCTCTGCGTGAATCGGTTCCATGGAGGGAAGCACACCCAGCTTTTCAAAACGAGGAAGATCAACCGGTGAAATGGTTTCAATGTGCTCCACACGGTTCCTTCCCAAAGTTCCATTGGCTTTTGCCGCAAGCTCATAGGCATTCAACGCTTCCCGAACGGCCAAATCACCTATGGCATGTGTATAAACCCGAAAGCCAAGTTTGTCAAATTGAACAACGAGGTCTCTATACCGGTCAATGGGCAAAGCAAGTGAGCCCCTGCGAAATGGTTCATTGGGTGACAGGTTACTGTAGGGTTCCAGCATGGCCCCGGTATGTGCCTCAATAACACCATCCAGCATAAATTTTACGGCCCCTGACGTAAGCATGGGATTCTTGCCAATGCTATCTTTCAAGGCAGCGTAGCGCTCAATTTCTCTATCCGTTGTGCTTGCTCCAACAGAAAAAGCGGCCGCCACCCGCATGGTGAGTGCGCTGTCGTTCATCAACTGTTGATAAAGCCGGAGTTCATCCGGCGTGCCACTTGCGTTGGCAATGCTGGTAATGCCCAGAGACCTTGCAAGGACCAACCCCTTGCGCAACGAGGCGAGTTGCTCTTCCGTTGTAAGGGCAGGTATACTATCCCCAATGAGGGACATTGCTTTCTCTTTAAGTACTCCAGTTGGCTCTCCATTCCTGTTGCGCACTATTTCGCCAAAATCAAAAAACGCTGTTGTCCTTGTAATCTTGGTCAAACGGAGGGCAACACTGTTGGCCCAGGCACTGTGTCCGTCGTATGCTTTGATAAAGACAGGTCGATCTTGAATAGCTGTGTCCAAAATCTCTCTGGATGGCAGGCCATTGACAAACATGGTGTATTGCCATCCTCTTCCCGTAATCCATTTCTTCGAAGGATTTTCTTTGGCAAACGTCTTCACGCGCTTAACCACTTCTGCAATGGTATTCGCGCCGGTAAGATCGACTTCGGTAAGCCCTATGGATCCTCCCAGGAAATGGATATGGGCATCATTAAATCCGGGGATGAGCAACCGCCCATGCAAATCAATCACTTTCGTTTTCTTTCCGACAGATGCTTCTATTTCCCTGTTGCTGCCAACGTGCTGAATCACTTTTCCCTTGATGGAAACGGCTTCAGCAAAAGAAGCAGAATCAATTCCAAGCCATACACGGCCATTTACAAAAGCCAGGTCAGCCTGCGGAGCTTCCTTCCGTGGACTACAACAAACCAGGAGGAAGACTCCGATAACAATGGTGAACTTGAATTTCATCGCTGCCGGGACCTTAATTGATTTAGAATTAGGAATTGCTATTTACTAAGTATCCCGTAATTCGTAACTCGTAGTTTTAATTTTTAATTCATAATTATGATTTCAGTCAAATCTGCTCCCATCATTCTCCTGGTCGCCTTTATCTCAACGACCTTCGCCCAAAGGAAAGGCTCCTCCACCGATCCACACATACTCAATCCTTCGCCAACTACCGTGGTGTGGGGACATTACTGGTCTGAGGCGCCGGCAGCACTGCATATTCAGTCCGGTGACTACGTTAATGTACACACGCTTATTACTTCAAACCCCGAGCGCCTGGAAGCGGCAGGTCTTCCTGCGGGCCAGGTGGAAAAAGAGTTAAGGGATGTCCAGGCCATTAAGGACAGGGGACCCGGTGGACACGTCCTGACCGGTCCCATCTACATAGACGACGCTGAGCCAGGAGATATCCTGGAGGTAAGAATCAACACCATTGAACTTGCCATTCCCTACGGATATAATGCTATAGGCCAAAGTGGATTCTTGTCAGATGAAATATTTGATCGTAAGATGAAGATCATTCCACTTGACAAAGAAAAAATGACAGGGCATTTTGCGGAGGGAATAGAAATCCCTTTACATCCATTTTTTGGAAGTATGGGAGTTGCTCCCCCCAAAGAAGCCGGTCGCTGGAATAGCGCACCTCCGTGGATACACGCCGGGAACCTGGATAACAAAGAACTGGTCGCCGGAACAGTCCTTTATATCCCTGTCCACGTCAAAGGCGCATTGTTTGAGATCGGCGACGGACATGCCGCCCAGGGAAACGGGGAAGTTGACATCACTGCTATTGAGACCTCCCTCAAAGGTAAATTGCAATTCATCGTGAAGAAGGGCAAGACTTTGAAGTGGCCACTGGCCGAAACATCGAAGCACATCATAACCATGGGCTGCGACCGGGACCTCAATGCCGCGACCCATATTGCAGTACGCGAAATGATCCGATACCTGATGGATGAAAAGAAATTATCGGAATCTGATGCTTACATGCTCACCAGCATTTCTGTAGATGTGAATATCACGCAACTGGTGGATGGGAATGTGGGGGTGCATGCGATGCTGCCGAAGGGGATCTTTCTTAAATAAGACCTAAGAATTAAGAATTAAGGAGCTCTCCAAAACATTTATCTCGAATTCCGAGTCCTTGAAGTTTGCGGATGACGGAGCTGAAAGTGCCCTTCACGACGCGACAGAAATCTGCCGAATCATCGGAAGGATACTTATTACTTCAAAAAACTCCCGTTCAACTATAAGATAGTCATCAAAAATCAGACACTCAATTCTCATTCTTAATTTTTAATTCTTAATTCTATTCAACCTCTCCTCAAGTGTCTCCACCCTACTGCCCTCTTTCGCCGGGATTAGACCCATCGCGTATTCACTCAATGCGGTGATGGTCAGCGAAGGATTCACTCCAAGGTTGCAGGGCATGATGCTTCCGTCTAGAATATAAAAATTCGAATACCCATGTACCCGGAATGATTCATCCACCACTCCATTCTCTCGTGATGCTCCCATGGGACAACCGCCCAGGATATGTGCTGTAGAAGACAGTCCGAAGATGATCTCCGTGAGGGCATTATGGGGTACGCCATTTACTTTTTTGGCATATCGGTAGAGGGCATCCTGTCCGATGGGTATGTAGCTCGGAACCTTTTGCTTCGAGTCGTTGTCCATAGAAAGCCGACTCCCTAAAATGCCGCGCTTCAACCTCATCTGCATCGCACCGGGGAGCGACTGCATAATGAGAAAAATGATGCTGGTTTGCGCCAACTTGAAATTGAAGATCGACCGGAGAAAATTCCATGGCTGGGTGATCATATTTCCAATCATCTTCAATGTCCTCACCCTCGGTGTTCCATTGCCGGCTGCCATTGTTGCGAGTCTGGTCATTGCACCGGAACCATCTGGAAATTTGCAAAGTTCAATATGAGTATGTTCGTCGGGATTGAACACCGAGCTGATCGCAATGCCATGATTGAGTTTTCTGTCTGCCGCAACAACGCCAGAGAGCATTTCGGAATTGGTGAGAATATTTTGCCCAAGAGTATCCGAGAGTCGAGACAAAGTTTTGTGTACATACTTCTGATTCAGCAGCAGGTCGAGTGTGCCAAGCACTCCGCCGCTCACGACCAGGCCTTTTGAAGTAAAACTTTTTTGCTTCTTCCGGAACCATGAGGTACTCTCTTCGGTGTGGATCGTGTACATCCCATTCTGTTCTTCAATTCTTGTTACCCGCGTTTCCTCCAGCACCCGGGCACCAAACATATTTTCAGCAAACCAGAGGTAGTTTTTGTCAAGCGTATTTTTCGCATTGTGGCGGCAACCCACCATGCAGCCCGCACATTCTATGCACCCCTGGCGCATGGGACCCAGGCCTTTGAAATAAGGATCGACCTCCTTCCTGGTGTCCCCCAGATAAACGCCCACATAATCCACCCGATCATAAGAACTGCCATGGCCCATATCTTCGGCCACTGATCTTAGAATCCTGTCCTCCTCGTATTCCTTGGTGTACTTCTCGCTCCCCAGCATAAACCTGGCCTTTTCAAAATAGGGAGCAAGAACAGATTTCCAATCTTTAATTTCCGACCACAATGGATTTGAATAGAAACTGTCACCAGGCATCATGTGCGTATTGGCATAGACCAATGATCCCCCTCCAACACCCACACCGGAGAGGATAAAAACCTCTTTAAAAAAAGTAAGCTTCTGAAAGCCGAAACATTTCAGCAAAGGGAGCCACAGGTACTTGCGCACATTCCAATTTGAACGAGGAAAATCCGCGGCCTTCCATCGTTTTCCCTTTTCGACCACCATCACGGAATAACCCTTCTCTGCCAGACGCATGGCCGAAACGGATCCTCCGAACCCGGAACCAATGACGATGTAATCAAATGATTGATCCATAGTAGCCACCTCCCTTCAGGACGTTAACCAACAATGAAAAAGGGTAATATGCAACGAATGCAAAATTTCTTTTAGTCAGCTGATCTTTATCCCTCTTTCAGTACATCTTCGAGGCAGTAAAAAATCTTCAATCCACGTTCCTTGGCAATCCGAACATCCTGGTCTGCACCGGTAGATGCTCCTTCCAGCCGGAGGACCGCATCACATTTCGTCAGCAGGCGCTCGGCAACCGGATAGGCTATTTCTTTATAGGCAGCATCGCCCGGTTTTTGCGAGCCCGCTTCTCTCAGCAATGGCAACGCCACCCATTCACCAATCATTGGTATATGTCCAGCCCTGAACAGGGGCAGGGCCACCTCTTCCAATCGCCTTAGATTTTTTTTCATTAATTCTGGACGGTCATTTGTACCGCTGCGGTAAGGGCCGGCAATAAGAATAAGCATACAATTTTTTGTTTAATACTAAGGCAAAGAAAAGGAGGTTAAAGGGGAAAAGAATGAATGTAGATTAACTTCCCTTTGCTAAGCGGTTGCGGATAACACTGAGAAATTGGGGGGTTACACCCAGGTAAGAAGCCACTTGCTTTAACGGAACCCTGTTTATGAATTGAGGGTATTTGTTAATGAAAAGTCGATATCGTTCTTCTGCTTGAGTGGTCAGGTTGTCTTTAATTCGCAATTGTTCCCGGATGTATGAATTCTGCATCAATATCCGGAAGAATCGCTCAAACTTCGGAACTTTATCATAGAGCCTTTCAAGACCGTCAATGTGCAGTTGGCGTATGCTGCTTTCCTCGATGGCCTCCACATTCATCATGGCTGGTTTCCCTTTGACAAACCCATGGATGTCAGTTATCCACCAGTCTTCAATGGCAAACATGATGGTATTCTCACTCCCATGCCTGTCGAAGGCATAGGCGCGGAAAGCACCTGTGTTCACATAGTTGATATATGTACAGCGTTGGGCCTCTTCAACAATCAATTCCCCCTTCGCTACTTGTCTGGCAGCAAGCAGAGAAGTGAAGAACTCGATCTCACCCTTGCTGAGGCTTATGTGTTTTGCGACGTTATTGAGAATCCCTGAATAGTCCATGCAACAGGGTTGCAACGGACAAATTGGCGATCTTGTTACAATCGCTGCCAATACCCAGGATCACTTCTCTGTCCGGAACAGTTTAAAGCTCGGTATTCACTTCCACACGCGCCGTACGGGGAAGGTTAGTGGTACGCAAGGCAGCATACCCGCCATGCAAATTAACAACATGTTCAAATCCTCGTGACCGAAGGATGGAAGCCGCAATGAGTGACCGGTAACCGCCGCCACAGTAGAGATAATAATTCTTAAGGTTGTTCAGAACGCTCATGTTGCGGTTGATGAAATCCAGGGGGAAGGACTCTGCTCCTACCAGGTGCTCGCCGTTGTACTCACTTTCGCGACGGACATCCAGAATATCCAGGATAGGGTGGGAATTAACGAAGTTCGCAAATTCATCGGCCGACATTTCTGGAATGGTTTCTAGCACCTGCCCGGCAGCCCTCCACGCTTCAATCCCTCCTTTCAAATAGCCCAGCGGATTGTCGAAGCCCACCCTGGCCAGACGTATGATCACTTCTTCTTCGCGTGTTTCGTCTGCAATGATGAGGATTGGCTGCATCAAATCGGGAATAAGGGTACCTACCCATGGTGCGAAAGTCTCATCAATTCCAATGAATATGGAACCTGGAATAAATCCATGCGGAAATTCAACCTTGGAACGCGTATCAATGACCACGGCACCAGTGGTTTCCCACACCGTTTGAAAAGCCGACACATTCAATGGATTCATGCCCTGGCGGAGAACATCGTCGATGCTGGGGTAACCTTTTACATTCAATAATACATTGGCCGGAAAATATTGAGGTGGTTCAACCAACCCATCAAGCAATTCTTTAACAAACTCCGACCGGGTCATGTCTGCTCTCAAAGCATAGTTAAATCTCTTTTGATGACCTATGGTCGATACCGTGGCCTTGTCCATTTTCTTGCCACAAGCACTCCCGGCACCATGCCCTGGATAAACCATTACCTCGTCAGGTAACGTCATGATCTTGTTGCGTAAAGAATCGTAGAGGTGACCAGCCAGTATTTCCGGAGTCATGTCTGCTTTTAACTTCTGCACAAGGTCTGGCCTTCCCACATCTCCAATGAAAAGTGTATCACCGGTAAATACGGCGTATTCCTTTCCTGCCTCATCGAGCAACAGATACGTTGTAGATTCCATGGTGTGGCCGGGGGTGTGGAGCACTTTTATTTTTATCGCACCCAACTTCAATTCTTCCCCATCTTTCGCAATGTAGACCTTGTATGAAGGCTTGGCAGTTGGCCCAAAGACGATTTTGGCTCCAGTATTCTTCGCCAGGTCAAGGTGACCTGAAACAAAATCAGCGTGAAAATGCGTTTCAAGAACAAACTTGATCTTCGCACCATCTGCCTGAGCCCGATCAAGATACGGCTTCGGTTCACGGAGAGGGTCAATGATTGCAACTTCTCCGTTGCTTTCAATATAGTATGCCGCCTCTGCCAGGCAGCCGGTATAAATCTGCTCGACTTTCATAGTGATCGCTGTTTTGATACCAAAGTTGAGGCTGTGTGTCCTTAAAACGTATGATATTTGTCAGGATTCATAAAAAATGACCGTGATCTTACCGTCCGCAACATGCCAATCTCACGCAAGGCATGACAAATGTCATTACGGGAAAAGTTATTTCTCATTTCAATTCGGTTTGTCCATGCTCATCTTTAGCAAGGAAAATAAACCTGATGGTTATGGGCTATTACAAGACTATTGATGGGGAACAGATGGACGGCAAAATGGTCGACCTTGTCATGCAATCTGTTAAAGGTGCCGGTGATGGGCGGATTTCTACAAAAGACGCTGTGGCAATTCTTAAATTGGTTACCGATGGCAATGTCATTACCGACACCGAGAAAGACACCCTGGAATTTATATTCAAAAATTTTCGATGGACCTCAGGTGCCGAAGAGTGGTTTCGCAGAGAGCTTAAGATCTGGGAGACTCACAAAACTCCTGTGCGTATGACGATAGCTGAGCTTTCAGACAAGCACTTTGTTACAGTAGACATTTTTTCAGATCCTGCTGCACGCACCGCACGACGACATTCGTTAGAGGCTGCCACTGCTGAAACCAACCAGGATCACGACGAAATCGGACTTTGGATCAGGCTGAAAGATGGCACAACCGTAGAGGTATTGTCCAATTTCATTGACCTCGAAGGTGAGTTTGTTGAACTGAGGGGCGGATGCATTGTTCCTGTCAAGGCGATTGAGAAAGTCGAGATCTAATTTAGTGGTAATTAACAGCCCAGACCTCGGTTATTGTTTCCTTAGGGCTGTGTATGTCCATGCTGCGCCGGCGGCATCCACAACACCGAAAAGGATGAGTTGAACAGGAGCAAGTCCAATCACCACAAAAATCGTAAACCACACCAGGATCGAGGCCCGCACGTAGATTGTCAGTATAAAGAAAAGTGCGTGGTTAGTTGGGGCCATGAAAATGTAGAGCATGCCGACGCCAAAAACCACAGCTCCAAGGACGTGTATCCAAACCTCATTTGTTTCAGGGAATTGAAACAAAGAGAGAAGAATATTGGGGAATACGGTGAGTGTAATTCCGATGCCCAAAAGGTAAAATCCAAAATAGTACAAGGATTTGGATGCAGGGGTCATGGTGGCAGGTTTTGCGGAAAAATGATTCAGTGAATATAACAAAAGTTTTGTTGGGGGAACGTGATAAATCATAAATTGAATTTATGATGCTCAGGAAAATAGGCTGGCTGTTGATGTGGACCTTTTCGATTGCTTCCATGGCACAGAAACCAACGGAGTTGCTACAAAGAAATATCGTTTTCATCCTCTCTGACGATCACGGATATCGCAAATCCAGAATACCTTGGAATATCCCAGGAGATGTCGAAGGAACTCTTCAACTGGCTTAAGACAACGGATGGGATGCGAATACCCCTCAAGCGAAATGATGCACCCAAGACAGACCACAAATACCAGATATTCCTTTTTCCACCTGGCACAATCCGCTGAGTTGATACTCGAACAAGGATTCTCGAGGTCCGATTTCAGGAAGACGGCAGAACAACCTGTCAGACACAAGAGGCTAATCACCATGAAGTTTCTCTTCATTCAAAATTCCTTTTGCAACCAGTTTAGCTTCAAAGCCTTTTATTAGGCATAAGACGCTCAAATTTTGATATGAATTCCAACTATTGTACTCGAAAATGAGTACAAATCTTACGTGGGTTGGTAACCCTTGGCATTGTGAAAGGGATGGGGCCCGGGAGCAGGCATTGAAGGATTTAGTTAGCGGCGACTAACTCCCGGTTGCTTCAAGTCGGAAATGAGCAGGACGATTATGGGAGAAGCTGTCACCAGGGCAAGGTAGCCCAGAGCGGCAAATTGTCTTGTCTAGATTGCGCCAACCGCAAACAAACCCAGGATGATAATAAACCCAAACCTCGTCAGATGCCCTGAATGGTTTTGGTTTTCTTGTTTGCCTCGCGTTTTCATAGAAACATGGGCTTAATCT
>JANYHW010000200.1 GCA_025358885.1 Cytophagales bacterium
GGATTAAACTTAAAGCTGCATTGGATTGGATAGCGCAATACGGAATTGCTGGTGATGTTGTCAATTTGAGTCTCGGCACCTACTGCGTCGGAGATTGCTCAACCTTTCACCCGGGTTTGCGAAGTTCAATAGAGGCGTTGGCTGGTAAGGGAATATATGTAGTGATGGCCGCTGGTAACGATGCCGGGGCGGCTGAAAAGAATTACCCTGGATGCATCGAGGGCCCTAACCCAACTGCCAGGCCCAACTATGTCCTCACCATTTCAGCATTGGATGATTGTAAAGGAGGTGTAGGATGCATTTTTTATTCGAACTATAATTCGCCGCCTGTCGATTATGTCGAGGTTGGAACAAGTGTGTTCTCAACGTACCTTCAAAGCCGTAGACCTCTCAACAAGAAAAGATGGCAATATGCACTGATGACCGGAACGTCAATGTCAACCGCAGTCGTTTCCGGTATCCTCCACGCTAAAGGCGATGGATTTACTGTCGTCAACTCGAATTGTCCAAGCTACAAGAAGGCAATGACACACTAGAGTGAATATTTCGTCGAGAGGGCGTAACCATTAATTCTTCTCTGCTTCCCTCCGCATGTCTTCCACTTTCTTGTGGAGAAACGCTGCCTTTTCGATAAAGGCAGGATCGGATTTGAACTTTGTGAAGTAGGGGCCATGCTCAATCTTTGTATAGTCAACCCAGTTGCCATCAATGGCTTTTTGAAGCCACTTCAACGACTGCTCCTTGTTGCCCCGGATGGCGTACAGACCCGCAAGGTTAAAAGGAAGATCAGCACTTTGGGAGCCCTTTGCCACTTCATCCAAAAGGAGGTTCATGGCATGGGTAAGATAAACTTCAGCTTCAATCTTGTTTCCCTCCATAAGGAGAATTTGACCTAGCCCAATGGGACTGAACGTATTGCGGTCATCTTTATACTTTGGATTGTTGTCTATTGACTTCTGGTAATAGAGTTTGGCATTCTTCATGTCGCCGGCAAAGTGGGCGATGAGGCCCGCAGCCTCCAGCACGCGTGAGTCGTCGGGCCCTGTTTCCAGGAGGCCTGGAATGAGATCCAGGGCTTCCTGTTTACGACCCTGCGAGACGTAGGTATACCCCAGCAATTCATAGGTATCATAGACTTTCGGGTTCAGTTCAAGGGATTTTTTCAGCCATGACTCCGCCTTGCTGAGGTCTCCCAATAGCCTGTAGATCCACCCGATAAGCTGGTAGGGAATCCAGTTCTTGGGATTCATGCCAACCCCCTTCTTTTCCCAGATCAGGGCATGCGGAAGGTCTCCCCGCAATAAATAATTCGTTCCCAAATTCCCGATGGCTTGATCGTTGGTCGGACTCAGCTCGACGGACTTGAGGAGCAAAGGGAAGGCCTTATCATACTCCTTCCGGTAACTGTATGCCGTGGCCAATGCCTTGTAGCCTTCCGACAGGTTCGAATCCAGCTGGATCGCCCGGTTGCCGGCAAGAAGGCTTGAATCTGTCCATGAAAACTCACGCCCAAATCTTCCATGCATTTGTGCAAAAGCATCACCCAGTCCTGCCCATGCGCGTGAGTACCGGCGATCCAGCGCAATGGCCAATTTAAATTGATCCACCGCCGAATCATTTGCAGAAGGTTTATACTTATAGTATAAACTTCTACCACGCAAATAAAAATCGTAAGCGGTTGAACTTTCAGTGGCTTTCATGTGCAATCGTGTTTTTTCCAAATCGTTAAGTTGAACCTTTAGCTGGTCTGCAATGACCTGCGCGATTTCAGATTGAACGGCGATGATGTTGTCTGTAGTCCGCTCAAAGGTTTTTCCCCAGACGATCCGGTCGTTCTTACCTTCAATCAGCTGAGTACGAATGGCGATTTGCTTGCCCGATCGCTGGACACTGCCGACCAGCAGGTTCATCACCTGCAATTCGCTGGCGATGTCCGCATAGGGCAACAACTCCCCACGGTACTGCTGAATCCTACCCCGGTTGGTAACGGTGAGCTGACTGATAATGGCCAGCCGGTTGATAATATCATCGGTGAGGCCATCAGCAATGTATTTGTCCCCCGGATCGCCGCTGCGGTTCTCGAATGGTAGCACCGCTATCGATATTATTTTTGGGTTGACTACGGAGGTGCCAGCCTGAGGAGGATACTTCAGATAGAAAAATGATGAAATCAAGGTGAGAGTCAATACGATCACCAGGGGCGTGTTGGTAAAGGGTTTTTTCCTGTAGGGGGGATAGGTGTTGATGGCCGACATGGGCGACGTTGTCCGGATAATACCCTGGGGACTCGCCTCATAATACCATGCGGTTATGATGGCAAGTGGGAATCCGGCAATCACTGACCAGGTAATGAACTTAATAGTTCCTTGTCCGATGCTGAGTACAGGTGCGAGGAATGGCAGCACCTGAAGCAGCAATAAAGCAACAATAAGATATGTCAATGCAGCCCTGAAAACATTTCTTCTCAGCGCCTCACGCCAAAACCATGTTATACCGGTCGGTGATGGTCGGTTCTCTTCAATTATCGCTGCCGGTGAGGTCTCCACTATTAATTCGGGAGAGGAGAGCGCTTTGATGATCCCCTCAATGGCATTGGCAGTTTTGTTTATCTGATCACGGTAAAAAGTCTTGTCCAAATTGTCACTTCGGGAATCGTCAGGACTTAGTGGCCGGTTGACGCCTTGTGATTTGAATATGAAATCAATGGATCTGAGTGGACCTCCGCTTGTCTCTTCGAAGAGATGTTGATCGGCGGGGTCAAGGTCGTGAATCTGGATGGGCAGAATCCGACTCGTCACATTGCGGTTAATCAACCTGACGTCCAACCCTATACTGTCCCCTTCGGCCTGTTGGCAGAAGACAATAAATTCATTGTTCCATGCAAAACTCTTTGTGTCGCAGTAGGTGTGTGACAGGACCGGAATAAAAATCACGCACCGCAACTTTCCCTCCAGGCTCTTATCCACATGGTGTGTATCAAGAAGTCCATCATGCGGATTTTCATCAAAGTAAATGCTGACAGGTTCTTTGATGGTGGCTGCCAGTTCCTCGCGCAGGTGTTCCGCAAAGGAAGAAACCCACTCTGACCGGTTATCATTCTGACGATAACTGATGAACACGTCGTACTCGTATCCTGGCACCAGGGAAGGCATAACCAAATATACCTAAAATGTGAGCTTTTTGGACTCAAAAAGCCTTATGTCTATTGGGCGATCAGATTATCCTGCCAATCTCCTGTAGCACGAAAGCCACCTCTTCTTCAGTATTGTATAAAGATATCCCAAGCCTTGTTACGCCACCCTGCTCCAGCAGCCCCAGCGCTTCAATGGCACGGATGGCATAGAAATGACCGTCCCAGGCACAAATATTATTCATTGCAAGTTGCTCACATACTTGTGCAGGGGTTTTGCCTTTCATAGTAAAAGATACGGTTGGCGTACGAAGGGGAGATGAAAAATCCTGTCCTACCAAAGTGATGCCACTCAGTTTCTTTAAGCCGGAGTATAGTTTGCTCCCAAGGGCAAATTCATGTGTGCTTATGACCTGATAGGCGGTGATCAGCTTTTCCCTCAACGAAGTTCCGGCACCGAGGCTGGCAAGAAATTCGACGGCTGCCCCGACACCTGCGATGGCCGCATGGTTGAGGGTACCGGTTTCAATGGAGAATGGTGCCACCTGGGCGGCAGTGCGCAAACGGTCGGTGGGAAGGCGGTCCAGCAAACCCGGACGGCAATAGAGAATTCCAACATGGGGTCCGTAGAACTTATAGGCAGAACACAGGAGAAAATCACAGCCTATCGCCTGAACGTCTATGGTAAAATGCGGGGCATAGTGAACTGCATCCAGCAACAGCCACGAATTATACCGGTAGGTGAGTTCGCGCACCTTTTTGAAATTATTGACGGTCCCTATTGAGTTAGCGGACATACCCATGCAAACCAAACGGGTATTCTCATTGATCTTTGTCTCGAAATCTTCGTAATCCAATACTCCGTGGGGCAGCAGTTTCACCTCTCTTACTTTGATTCCAAAATCGCGTAGGGTTAGCCATGGTCCGCGATTGGCTTCGTGGTCCAGTTGAGTTATAAGAACCTCATCGCCTGCCCGAAGCATTCGTGACATTGCTCTTGCCAATGAGAAATTCAAGGTGGTCATGTTCTGACCAATGGAAATCGTTTCTTCTCCTTCAGCGCCCAAGAGAGCAGCCATGGACTGTCGCGTTTTTTCAACTACTTTATCTGTTTCTTGCGTCGTGACAAAGGCCCCATGTGTGTTTGCATTCGACGTGGTGTAATACCCGGTGATGGCATCGATAACAGGTTGAGGTACCTGAGTACCGGCAGGACCATCAACAAAAACAATGGGTTTATCCTTGTGCTTGCGTTGTAGCGAAGGAAATTGTTTCCTTATGTCAGTGCTATTTAGTGTATCCATTTCCGGTTTTGTTATTCTAGTTCGTAAATTTTTGATTCTTATTTTGACTTCCTCTGACGCAGAGCCTCAAACACGACCACTGCCGCCGCCGTAGAAACATTCATCGAGTCAATTTTTCCATGCATCGGAATGATAATATTTGACTCTGTGTTACTCAACCAAACGTCAGACAGTCCTGTTGCTTCAGTACCCATGATAATGGCAGCAGGGACAGTGAAGTCAACTTCGTCATACGGTTTCGATGCTTGCAAATAGGTACAGTAAATGCGGATATTATTTTTCTTAAGCCACTCTATCGTCTCGGCGGAAGTTGCGGCGGCTATTTGTTGGGTGAATATGCATCCGAGGCTCGACCTCACCACGTTGGGATTATAGAAGTCCGTCTGCGGATCACAGAGAATGACGGCATCGACACCGGCGGCGTCGCTCGTTCGCAAAATTGCCCCCAGGTTCCCGGGCTTTTCAACCGACTCAAGTACAAGGGCCAATGGATGGCCACTTAATCTTATTTCCTGAAGGCGGTGTGTTTTCATTTCAGCCACGGCAATGACCCCGCCAGAATTCTCACGCACAGCAATCTTGTCAAACAATTCTTTTGTAATTGGGACCAGAAGTTTGTCTTCGATACCCAAAGATGTTAAGTCCCTTTCCGGGAAAATATCGACGCAATAAAACAGGTTGCCAATCTTATATCCTGCCGAGAGGGCCATTTCAATTTCCTTCTTACCCTCTACAATAAATAGCTGTTGTCGCCTGCGCTCACGGGGTTTTTCAAGCGCCAGCAGGCTTTTGATCTTGGGATTCTGGGTGCTGGTAATAACTTCTCCGGCTTTCATAAATCAGTTTTCAAGGTAACGCCTCAGGCAGAAAACTCTAAATCTGAAACGTGAAACTAAGCCATTATCTTTAGGGCATGAAATTGCTCTATCCATCTTCCTGGGAGGACTACGAACTCATTGATTCCGGCGACGGCGAGAAACTTGAACGCTTTGGAAAGTATATCCTTATACGTCCTGAACCTCAGGCGATTTGGGAAAGATCCAAAGACCAGTTAGAATGGAAGCGTTTGGCGCATGCCCATTTCTCACGCGAACAAAGTGACAAATTCCGATTTACGGATGAAGTTAAAGGCGGATGGAAGAAACTGAAAGAGATTCCCGAAAGCTGGCAGGTGAATTATCAACACAACAAGCTGAACTTAATCTTGCGTCTGGCCCTCACCGGGTTTGGTCATGTGGGTGTTTTCCCGGAGCAAGGCGAAAACTGGAACTTTATTTTTGACACCATATCCGGTTGGAATCTCTCGAAGCCCAAAGTCCTTAACTTATTCGCCTACACCGGTGCGGCATCTATTGTGGCACGAACGGCAGGAGCGGAGGTGACCCATGTGGATGCATCACGCCCGGGGCTGAACTGGGCCAACCAGAATATGCAGCTAAACCAGCAAACAGACATACGATGGGTCTATGAGGATGCATTCAAATTTGTGAAGCGGGAAGCAAAGAGAGGGAACAAATATCGGGGGATTATTATGGACCCTCCGCCTTACGGGAGGGGACCCGATGGTGAGAAATGGACATTGCATGAACAACTAAATGGGCTGGTGAAGGTAAGTAGACAACTATTGGAAGAGGGCCAGTCATTTTTTATTCTTTCTATGTATGCCGTTGGACTTTCCGCCACGGTTGGCCTGAATGTTGTGAAGACGCATTTCACACCTAATGATCCTGAGTTTGGGGAATTTTACTTGCGGTCAAAACAGGAAAGGAACTTACCTATGGGAACCTTTGTGCGATTTAAGTTTTCCTGACATGGGCATGGACCTCCGCGGTGGATTATTCTTGCCGTTGAAAAAATATACAACATGTTCGGTATCATACTCTTCTTAAATTCGGAAAAATTGAATGAAATAAGCCAAGTCAAATTGGTTGTGCGACGGCAACGAGAATAGGGCCCCTGCATTCTCATCGGGGCATGAAAACTTAATACTGGAATTTAGGAAGCGGTATCCAGGCATTCGAAAGAGAAATGATTTTAACCAATAAGAAACGATGACCAACAAAAAGTATCACAGCGCTCTGTTTGGTATTTTGATTGTCCTTTGTGCCTGCGAATCTCCCGTAGAAAAACTTTCAGCAGATATCCGGAAAGCCCTCCCTGGTGAAAACGGATTTTATGCCGTTGCCTTTAAGGACCTGCAGACGGATGAAATGGTGTTGATTAACGAAAATGAATCCTTTCATGCCGCGAGCACCATGAAAACACCGGTGATGATTGAGGTATTTAAACAGTCAGATGAAGGTAAGTTTTCGATGACGGATTCTATACTAGTCAAAAATGAATTTAAAAGCATCGTTGATGGCAGTTCATTTAGTTTAAAGTCGGAGGATGACAGTGAGCCTGAAATCTACAAGAAAGTGGGAGCCAAGGAGCCCATCTCGGCTGTAGTCTATGACATGATCATTGCAAGCAGTAACCTGGCGACCAACATCCTTATCGAACTGGTAGATGCAAAGAAGGTTACGCAGACCATGCGTGGCTATGGGGCAAACGATATCCAGGTGTTAAGGGGGGTAGAAGATTCAAAAGCTTTCGCAAAAGGTCTGAATAACAGTGTGACTGCCCATGATTTGATGCTAATATTTGAAAAGATTGCCAAAGGTGAAGCGGTCAACGCAAAAGCGTCCGAGGCGATGAAAATTATACTATTGGATCAGAAGTTCAATACGATGATTCCTGCCAAACTGCCCAAAGAAGTGCGTGTGGCACACAAAACCGGATGGATCACGGGTGTTCATCATGATTCAGGTATTGTTTATCTTCCCGATGGAAGAATGTATGTGCTCGTATTGCTGTCGAAGAACCTGAAGGATGAGAAAGCCGGGGTGGAAACACTGGCAGGAATTTCAGAAATGATTTACCGTCATGTGGTGGCGGATAAGTGATTGGAAGAGATTCAAAATGATTGGACCTTCATGGTGCACCCATGAAAGAGATAATAGTTCAGGATTGCATAAATTTCATATATGATTAAGAGTGATAGACGCGCGTTCCTGACAAGAGCCCTGGCATTAGGCTCGGCCATAGCCCTGCCTGGGACAACTTCCGCCGATATGTTAACTAAAGAGGAGGCTACACTTCCTTTGTTGAAAGGCAGAAAAATACTATTCACTTATGGCGGATGGGATGGACATGAACCGGACAAGTTTGCCACTTTTATGACGGAATGGATGAAAGGCGAGGGAGCCGTTGTGGAACTCCGTACCGACTTGCAGGCGTACACAGACAAGGCCTTCATGGAATCTATTGATCTGGTGATCCAGATATTCACCATGTCTCAAATTACCCCGGAGCAAGAGAGAGGCTTATTGGAGGCGATACAAAAAAATGGCACCGGCATGGCCGGATGGCATGGCGGCATGTGTGATGCATTTCGCAATAATCCTGATTACCAATTCATGACCGGAGGACAATGGGTGGCACACCCGGGTGGAGTGATTGGCTATACTGTGGATATCACCAATCACAAAGATCCGGTCACCCAGGGATTGAAAAGTTTTCCGATGCACAGTGAACAATACTATATGCACGTTGACCCAAATGTGAAGGTGCTTGCTTCTACCCGTTTCAACGGTCTGGTGAATTCCTGGATCGACGGTTGCGTGATGCCAGTCACCTGGAAGAAGATGTACGGGAAGGGGAGAATTTTCTATACTTCAGTAGGACACAACCTGAATCATGTTACAGAGAGACCTGAGGCCCTGGAAATGTTGAAGCGTGGCATTCGATGGGCCAGCGGAAGCAAGTACCTTTCAGCGGAAAAGTGGGTTTCACCCGTTTATGGGAAATGAGATGAAGATGTTGGACGCTAAATGATGATCCATTCCAAAGCTCATGATTCAAAATTCGAAATTCAGCATTGAAAAATAATTTCACCATGACGATACTCCATAGAATGATGATCCAACCATTGAGAACCATCCCTATTTTGGCCATTGTCCTGCTTTTTCTGGCCGGATCTTGCTCCACCCCTTCTCCTAAAACACCCGCCGGCAAAACCTACCCTGAACTTGTTTCTTTTTTCAAGGAGTGGCGTGAGTTCCGATCACCTCAAATGATCAACGGTGTTCCGGACTACTCCGGCGAGGCCATGAAGAAACAGGAAAGGGCTTTGCCTGGCTGGCAAAAACGACTTGAATCATTTGATACTACCGGCTGGCCTATCAAGCACCAGGTAGATTGGTACCTCGTCTGGGCCGAAATGAATGGACTCGATTTCGAACTCCGGGTGCAACAGCCCTGGGCAAGGGATCCGGCTTACTATGCCTGGTTTTTTGCTGAATTGTCCGATACTCCTGGTCGTGAAGGTCCTCACATCTACGGGCGGGTGGAGCTACCCGACTATGCATGGCCTTTGTCGCAGGCGGATGCACTTGAAATCGCTGACCGATTGCGATTGGCGGGAGAGGTATTTCAACAGGCTGGAAATAACCTTACAGGCAACGCCAAAGATCTTTGGGTGACGGGTATCCGAAGCATACAGGAACAAAGCAAGGCCCTTGAATCTTTTTCATATAGTGTTCAGGAGAGTTACCCGGACCTTGCCGCCGCAGCACGTGAAGCCATGGAGGCCACCAACAAGTTTGCGACCTGGTTGCAAACACAGACAGACAAGAAGTCGGGAATATCCGGTGTCGGCAAAGACAATTTTACGTGGAACCTCCAGAAGGTGCACCTGGTACCTTATTCATGGTCCGAAGAAAAACTACTGGTGGAACGAGAACTCTATCGCGCTCACAGCGCCTTAAGATTTGCGGAGCACCGGAATCGTAATCTCCCCAAACTTGAAAAGAAAAATAACGCCAAAGACTACAGCGAGATGTTGAATAAGGGGGTATCGGAATTCATTGAATTCCTCGACAAAGAAGAATTCATGACTGTCAAACCCTATATGGAACCTGCTATGCGAGCGCAGATCCATGAGTTTGTTCCTTCCAATGACCTTCGTGGATTTTTTGCTGAAGTTGACTATCTCGATCCCATGCCTATGCGGGCGCACATGTATCATTGGATCGAACTTGCACGCAACCGCGAGGAACCGAATGAAAGCCCGATTCGCGCCACCAATTTGCTTAGCAACATTTTTGACAACCGCGCCGAAGGGTTTGCCACTGCCATGGAAGAGCTGGTGATGAACGCCGGACTTTTGAAAGATCGGCCGCGGGCACAAGAACTTATTTTTATAATGTTGGCGCAACGTTGCGCCAGGGGGCTCGGGGGCCTGTACCAGCACGGACAGGAAATGAATTTTGATCAGTCAACTCAATTTGCGTCTAAGTGGGTGCCATGGGGATTACTCCCTGCTGATGGCGGGACGATCCAACATGAAGAGCAAATGTATTTGCAACAACCGGGGTATGAGGCAAGTTATGTGATTGGGAAAATTCAGGTGGATCAACTCATTGCGGAATACGCCAGGCAGCGGGAAGGAAGATTTGTGCTTAAAGAGTTTATGGATGAGTTTAATCGTGTCGGGATCATCCCCGTGTCACTGATTTATTGGCAGATGACGGGAGATAAGTCAATGGTAAACGCAGCGACCGGAAAAAAGTAATAGAGCCTCATTTTTTCGTTCCGAAGAAATCCAGTGACTCACGGATCATCAGGTCAGGTTTTAGACTAAAAGTATTGTGCCCCGTGCCCGGGATTACCAGCAGCTTGCTGCCCCGGACCATGTCATGGAGATATTTTCCGTGCTCCTGGGTGATGATATCCTGATCCCCCATCACAATCAGTGTCGGACACTTTATAGATTTCAATTTCTTCTCTGGGATGGCAATAGGATTGGTCCACATTTTTCTTGAGTCATCGACAAACTTTTTCCATTGATTTTTTTGAGGAGAAAGATTCTGATACCATGCGAGCCACTCCCCGGAATTTTTTTCTACGTATTCAGGCGTGAAGCCTGCGCTGGATAAGCTGTTGTCGCGCAGTCCGGCCGTAGTGGCATTGGCGCCAGATACCAGGACCCTCTTCACCTTGTCGGGACGGTCGGCAGCGAGAATAAGCGCGGTGTTGCCACCATCGCTCCACCCGATAATATATACACTATCCAGTTTCAGTGCATCGATGAATTTTGAAAAATAGTTGGCCATCAATTGATAGCCGAGACTGTCTGCCTGTTCCGATCTTCCATGCCCCGGACTGTCAGGTGCGATGATGTGATAGTGCTTCGAAAGTTCTGGAAGCACTTTTTGAAAGTCCTGAATAGAGCCTGCGCCGCCATGAAGCATGAGCAGGGGGATTCCCTTTCCATATTCTTCATAATAGATTCTGGATTTATAAATGGTGATGTACTTCCCGCTATTTGAACCGTACGGCGGAACCTTTTGGCCATTTGCGACGAGAATACTAATGAAAATCAAAAAGGCGGAAATGAGAATCCTTGTTTTCATGATTCAGTGATTCATTGCGAATTTAAGTTTGGTTATACAACTATCTCACAGTCGACATTAAAGAATTACTTCACCTGCACTTTCGTTCTTCTTTATATTTTCATCCCCATGTTCGCCTCTCCTCAAATTCCCTTATATTTGCGGCTTATTTCAAGAAATCAGAGGATTTTAAGCATTTATGGAAGTCAGCAAAATCAGGAACATCGCCATTATAGCCCACGTCGACCACGGTAAGAC
>JANYHW010000041.1 GCA_025358885.1 Cytophagales bacterium
GGGAGCAGCTTACCTTGCCGGAATCCAGATAGGACTATGGAAGAAGAATAATATCCTGAAGAACAGGAAGATTCAGAAAGAGTTTGTCCCAGAGATGGAAGAGAGAATACGAGTCAAATTGTATGGTGGCTGGCAGAAAGCAGTGAAGCGGACAATGAAATGGATTGACTAAACCTTTGAATTATTTAACCCCGAATTTTGAATTTTTCAGCCCTGACAAGAAAGGAAATACTGGGATCTCTGAAGTCAGAGTCATTTGATCTATTAATCATTGGTGGTGGAATTACCGGAGCGGGTATTGCGCTTGATGCTGCAGCTCGTGGTCTCAAGACCGCGTTAATCGAAAAAAATGATTTTGCCTTCGGCACCAGCAGCCGGTCAACCAAGTTAATTCATGGTGGACTGCGTTACCTGAAGCAACTTGAGTTTGCTTTGGTGAAAGAAGTCGGAAGTGAACGCGCCATCGTGCACTGGCTTGCACCACACCTGGTGGTTCCTGAAAAGATGTTGCTTCCTTTGTATGAACAGCGCGGACTTGGATATTGGCTTACTTCCATCGGCCTGAAGATTTATGATTGGCTGGCAGGAGTAAAACCTGAGGACCAGCGCAGGATGCTAACAAAACTGCAAACAATCAATCATGAGCCCTTGCTCAAGAAAGATGATATCAAGGGCGGAGCAATCTATGCTGAGTACCGTACGGATGACGCCCGACTTACCATTGAGATTGCAAAAGCCGCCCACGCAAAAGGAGCCCTGTTACTCAGTTATGCTGAAGCTATTGAATTTATTTACGAGAATGGGCAGGTTGCAGGAGTCAAGGCCCGGGATTCCATCACCGGTGAAAAATTCGAAATTACTACAAGATGTGTTGTCAATGCGGCTGGTCCATGGGTGGATGAACTCCGGGAAATGAATCATTCCCGGGAAAATAAGTACCTGCACCTTACCAAAGGAGTTCACATTGTAGTCCCGTTCCACAGACTCCCTGTGAGGCAGGCGATATATTTTGATGTTCCCGACGGCCGGATGATTTTCGCTATTCCTCGAGGCCGGATTACCTATGTGGGTACAACAGATTCAGATTACAAAGGGACCTTAGATGAAGTATTTACAACCATGGAGGACGCTCGCTACCTTGTAGATGCCGTAAATGAAACATTTCCTTCAGTGCACCTGACAATGGCGGATATTGAGTCGAGCTGGGCTGGTTTGCGCCCTCTAATTCATGAACAGGGGAAGTCTGCTTCTGAGCTTTCTCGAAAGGATGAGATATTTGAGTCGGACTCAGGTCTTATTTCGATTGCCGGAGGCAAGCTGACCGGCTATCGCAAAATGGCTGAACGGATTGTAGACCTGATTTCAGAAAAGAAATTTGAGGATCGGTTGCTGCCTCCCTGCGCTACAGAAACCATCCGGCTGACGGGAGCCGGTTTGAAGTCAATGGAAGAGGTAAGGAAATACAGCCACGAGATAGCGCGAAGGGTGGAGTCACTTGGACTTAAAGGGGATGAGGGGGCGAACCTTGTTCACTTATTTGGAAAGCAAGCGGACGCCATCATTGATCACTTTATGGATCATACGGATCAAGATCCTGAGATCGCCCTGGCCCTGGCCAAACTCTGGTTTGCTGTGCATCACGAAATGGTCGTCAAAGCAACAGATTTTCTTGTCCGCAGGACTGGGCTTTTGTACTTCAATATCCATCGACTTTACAAAATCAAGGAGCCAATACTACATGCCATGAGTACCTACTTTGGTTGGGATCAGGCAAGGTTACGCAGTGAGACGGAAGAAGTCGATCACCTGATATCATTGACCTTGAATTTTAAGAACTAAGAGCATTTCACATGTCCTCTCAACCTTGGTGGAAACAAGCCATCGTATACCAGATCTATCCACGGAGTTTCAAAGACAGCAATGGAGATGGAATCGGCGACCTGGGGGGAATCATAGAGAAGCTGGACTATATTAAAAGTCTTGGTGCCGATACCATTTGGCTGAATCCAATTTATAAATCACCCAATGATGATGGCGGGTATGACATCAGTGACTATTGCCATGTCCAACCTGAGTTTGGCACTATGGAAGACTTTGAAAGGCTCCTGGAGGGCCTTCATAGCCGCGGGCTAAAGTTGATCATGGACCTCGTGGTCAATCATTCATCTGATGAGCATCCATGGTTTATTGAATCAAAGAAGTCAATAAACAGCAAGTACAGGGACTACTATTTCTGGAAGCAAGGCAGGAATGGAGGCCCACCCAATAATTGGCCATCCTTTTTTGGGGGAAGCGCTTGGCAGTACGATGAAACAACCCAAGAATACTACCTCCACTTGTTTTCAAAGAAGCAGCCTGATCTTAATTGGGAAAGCCCTATTCTGAGAGAAGAAGTCCAGAATCTTATGAAGTTCTGGTTAGACAAAGGAGTTGACGGACTTCGACTGGATGTCATTTCAGCCATTTCCAAACGAACGGATTTTCCGGATTCTGACACCCTTGATTTCAATGAAACGATAAGAAAATACTACGCCAACGGGCCTCGTCTTAAAGAATTTATCCATGAAATGAGGTCAAAGGTGTGGGACCACTACGACGTGATGACGGTCGGTGAAGGACCAGGAATAACACCTCAAAATGCCGGCGAGTACCTTGATGACCACCATGGCCTGAACATGATTTTTCACTTTGGACATATGTTTTTGGATCAGGGCCCAGGTGGCAGATTTGATCCCATCCCCTGGACGATGAAGAAATTCAAAGCAGTTTTCAAAACCTGGGATGACGCATTCCTCAAGAACGGCTGGGGAAGTATTTTTTTAGGAAACCATGATTTTGCGCGCATGGTATCCCGCTGGGGTGATGATAAGACCTATTGGTCAGAGTCTTCAAAATTGCTGGTAACGCTGCTCATGTCCATGCGCGGAACACCTTTTGTATTCCAGGGCGATGAGATAGGAATGACCAACATCACATTGAGCTCATTGAATGAATCGAAGGATATTGAGACCTTGACAGGATGGAGAGAGGCTGAGAAACGTGGCCTCTCAGAAGCAAGATTCCTTGAGGCGGCCAATTACTCCGGACGTGACAATGCGCGGACCCCCATGCAATGGAGTTCCGGTGTCAACGCCGGTTTTTCTTCTTGTACTCCCTGGATGAAAGTGAATGACAATGTGAGGACAATCAATGTAGACACTCAACAACCTGACAGTGAGTCTGTTCTGAATTACTTTAGGAGGATGACCTCATTGCGCAAGAGAAACCCGGCGCTTGTATTTGGTAAATATTTACCATTGGAAACTGCGCATGAAAAACTCTTTGTATTTCACCGGATCATGGATAAAGAAAAATTAGTGGTCGTGTTAAATTTCTCTGCAGAGAATCTTAACTTTCCTCCTGAACTTTCCTTGCGTCACGCAATCAGACTGGCAGGTAATTATGACGACATGGAGTCAGCAGTGATCAGACCCTGGGAAGCATCAATCTATAGGCTATGAGTGAATCAACCAACTCGTTGTGGGGTATTGACCTGGGAGGAACGAAAGCCGAAGGAGTAGTCCTTGGACCTGGTGGTTTGAAAGACATTCTTTTTCGCGACCGACTGCCTACAGGTGCCGAAAATGGATATGACCACATCCTCCAACAAATCTATAAGCTGGTCAATGCGATGGAGAAAGCCATGGGCTATCGTCCTGCAAGGCTTGGCATTGGTACACCTGGTACACTCGATCCGCGGCTTGGCACAATGAAAGGATGCAATTCCGAGTGCATGAATGGACAACCCATGAAGAAGGATTTGGAGAAGCTACTGGGCATGAGCATATCTATTGCCAATGATGCAAACTGCTTTGCGTTGGCCGAAGCCAGGATGGGAGTTGTCAAAGAGAAATTTCCAAACGCGAAAGTAGTATTTGGTGTCATCATGGGAACTGGAGTGGGAGGAGGACTAATTGTGGATGGCCGCGCCATCAATGGATTGCAGGGAATCGGCGGTGAATGGGGACATAACTTCCTTGATGAATCGGGGGGACCGTGCTATTGTGGGAAGAGTGGGTGCGTTGAAAAAGTTTTGTCCGGACCTTCTCTTGAAAAATACTATCTCTCAGTCACGGGCCAGCGAAAGTCCCTCAAAGAGATTTATGCCCTGTACAAAGCCGGTGATGATGCGGCAACGAAGACGATTCAACGCATGACCTTCTATTTTGGAAAGGCTTTGAGCGTCATTATCAATATCATTGACCCGGACGTGATTGTCATTGGAGGTGGAGTCGGCAACATTGATGAGATTTATACGGAGGGAGTTGCCTCGGTGAGGAATTATGTCTTTAACAATAAAGTACTGGATACTCCCATTGTTAAACCAATGCTGGGTGATAGTGCGGGAGTATTTGGAGCGGCGTATTTAACCATCTAACAACAGAACCATGAAGCGCATCGCCATCCTTGGGCCCATTCCCCGTGACCATATTGTTACACACAATGGGGAGCTCATTCAAAAATGGGGTTGCGTTACGCATCCGGTAATCGCTCTTTCCATCATGGCCGGAAAGAAAATTGAGATCACGCCGGTATCTCACCTTCGTACGGTTGACCTTGATAACGTGAAGGAGGTTTTTAAGGGCTTCGATGGCATTAATGTAAATCACCTCACCACCAGGAATGATCAAGGCGACATTATCAGCCTGCGGTTTGTGGACATGAACAACCGTCTCGAGAGACAAACTGGTTTTATGGATCCCATTTTGCCGGAGGATATGAAAGGCTTGCTCGACTGCAAAGTGTTCGTGTTTATCCCCATCAGTGATTATGAAATCTCGTTGGATACCCTGAAGTTCCTCAAGAAGAGGAGTAAGGGAATTATTGTTTTCGACGCCCATGGACCAACGACGGCATGCCTGGTGAACGGCGAGCGACAGCGTAAATTCTGGATTGACCGTGATCAATGGCTGCCCTATATTGACGTAATCAAAATGAACCTTGAAGAGGCACAAGCATCATGGTTCAAAAAGGAATATGAATCCACGGACTTTGTTGTCACTGAAGAATTGGACAGGGAGAATCTGCGTGCCTTTGCCGATCATTGTCTGGACCTTGGTGTAAAATGTGTGTACATCACGGTGGACTCAAGGGGCTGTCTGGTGTACAACCGGGAGGGTGGCAAGACCAGGGAAGAAATGGTGCCGGCCATCAAGGTGCAGCATGTGATAGATACTACTGGCTGTGGCGATTCATTCGCCGGTGGAGTTGGCTATGGTCTCATGCAAAAACCTAAAGACTATGTGGGGGCTGCAAAGTTTGGGAACGCCCTTGGTGCTTTGCGGACGCAGGGAAAGACGTTTGGGGTATTCAAACCATTAGTGGAGACAAAGAAAATAATCGAACAAGGCTATATTCGGCCGAATTAAATTACTCCCGGTGATCAAAGCATGTATTTTCGACCTGGATGGTGTAATTGTCGACACCGCCCGTTACCACTACCTTGCCTGGCAACGCCTGGCGAAAGAACTCGGCATTACCTTTTCACTCGAAGATAACGAGCGCCTCAAGGGGGTGAGCCGTATGCGTTCTCTCGAAATCATACTCGAAATTGGAGGCAAGACGATGGATGAGAAGAGCAAGGAACAACTTGCCGCAAAGAAAAATCAGTGGTTTGTCGATTATGTTAATGCGATGAAGCCTGAGGAGATCTATCCTGGGGTAAAGAAATTACTGAATCACCTGAGGACCATGGGACTTAAAGTAGCCCTTGCGTCAAGTAGCAAAAATGCCAAAACGGTGATCAAGCTAATCGACATAGAAAATGAATTTGATGCCATAGTGGATGGAACTATGACAACACGCACAAAACCTGACCCTGAAGTTTTTCTGTTGGCTGCGTCGCGCCTTGGCCTGGTACCATCGGATTGTGTTGTTTTCGAGGATGCGGAGGCAGGCGTGGAGGCGGCCTTGAATGCAGGTATGAAGTGTGTGGGTGTTGGGTCTCCCAAACAATTGGGTAAAGCCAACATGATAATTCCTCGCACCGGGGATTTTCCAATTGAAAAGTTGAATTCACTCTAGCCAGTTGAATAATTTCCTAATGCTATGAAGAACTACATTAAACATGACGAGTGGCACATTATCGAGGAGGGATTTGATCCACACCTAAACCGGATATCAGAGAGTCTGTTCAGCCTTGGTAATGGTCGGATGGGCCAGAGGGCCAACTTTGAGGAAGAATATTCAGGTGATACACACCAGGGAAGTTATGTGGCTGGAGTGTACTATCCGGACAAAACCCGGGTAGGGTGGTGGAAGAATGGCTATCCTGAATACTTCGCCAAAGTATTGAATGCGCCAACCTGGATTGGCATTCACATTAAAATTGGAAAACTTAGCCTTGACCTTGCAAAATGCAAAGTCAAGGATTTTCGCAGAGTCCTTGATATGAAGCACGGTCTTCTGCATCGTTCCTTTATCGCTACATTCTCAGACGGCAAGAAAGTTCAGGTGGATGCAAAACGGTTTTGTTCCATGGCCGATGGTGAAGTAGGTGCCATCCGTTACTCCCTTATACCCATTAATTTTTCTGCAACGGTCACTTTTACCCTGGGGATCGACGCAGATGTTGTCAACAAAGATTCCAACTATGATGAGAAATTCTGGGAGCGAGTTTCCGAGGAATCAAAGAAAGGCATGGCCATCGTGACTGCGCAGACGAAAAAGACTTTTTTCCAGGTGTCAACGGGAATGACGTATTCGATTACCTCCGGAGGGAAGCCTGCCAAAGGAGCGGTTAAGTCTTCGATGCGGGAAAAGTATGCCGACAATACAATTACCTTGAAGTTGAAAAAGGGAGAAGAGACGGTGATCTCCAAGTACGGCGCAATACTTTCATCGGAGAATCATCCAAAGGCCAAAATGAACGCGATCATCAGGCGAAAGCTTCAGCATACTCTTACCACGGGATTCGACAAGTTGCTGGCAGATCATAGCGCGGTGTGGTCGCACACCTGGCAAGAGTGTGATATCTCAATTGAAGGGGATATTGCTGCCCAACAGGGAATTCGTTTCAATATTTTCCAACTTATGCAAACCTACACGGGTAAGGACGAACGATTAAACATTGGTCCTAAAGGTTTTACGGGTGAGAAATACGGCGGAAGTACCTATTGGGATACGGAAGCATATTGTCTTCCTTTTTATCTGGGAACCTCAAATCCAAAGGTCGCCCGGAATCTTCTGGTTTACCGCTATAAACATCTCCCCAGGGCTATAGAAAACGCTGGCAAGCTGGGGTTCACCCAAGGAGCTGCCCTTTATCCTATGGTGACGATGAATGGAGAAGAATGTCATAATGAATGGGAAATTACCTTCGAGGAAATTCATCGTAACGGGGCTATTGCCTTCGCCATCTTTGACTACATCCGGTATACCGGCGACGAAGACTATCTGGTCGAACACGGACTTGAGGTCCTCATTGGAATTGCACGATTCTGGGCGCAGCGCGTCAACTGGTCAGCGGACAAACAAAAATATGTTATGCTGGGTGTCACGGGCCCCAATGAATATGAAAACAATTCAAACAACAATTGGTACTCCAATACTTTTGCTGCGTGGACCTTGGGGTATGCACAACAAGCCCTTGAGTATGTAAAGAAAAGGAACTCTTCCCGGTACGATAAAATTGTTGCTAAAGTGAAGTTTGATGAGGTAGAGGAGACCTCCAAGTGGAAGGAAATCAGGAATAAGATGTATTTCCCAGAAGACAAGCAACGGGGTATTTTTCTTCAGCAAGATGGGTTCCTGGATAAAGAATTGTTAACGGTTGATAAGTTGAGGCCTGAAGATCGCCCACTAAACCAGAAATGGTCGTGGGACAGAATCCTGCGCTCTTGCTTTATCAAGCAGGCCGATGTGCTTCAAGGAATATATTTCTTTGAGGAGCAATTTGACCTTCCCACCATCAAGCGCAACTTTGACTTCTATGAACCAATGACGGTCCATGAATCTTCTCTGTCACCCTGTGTGCACGTTATCCTCGCGTCCAGACTGGGGTATAAGGAGAAGGCCTATGAGATGTATCTCCGTACCTCGCGTCTAGACCTTGATGACTATAACAACGATACAGAAGATGGTTGTCACATCACCTCGATGGCTGGTACTTGGATGAGCGTGGTTAAGGGTTTTGGTGGAATGCGTGTAAGCGATGGGAAACTCACCTTCTCACCATACATCCCAGACCAGTGGAAGGCATATTCATTCCGACTGGAGTTTAGAGGAAGGGTCATAAAAGTAAAGATTTCAAAGGCCAAGACCGAAACGTTGCTTGAATTCGGAGAGCCAATGGAAATCATTATGAATGGGAGGCCCGTAAGACTCGAAAAACAAGGATCTGCACTTTAATTTGTTTTGCCGTACAAATGGACACGGATCAATTCGATTGTGATTCCCTATTTCCTGTGCTTTAGAAACAGATAGATAAATGCGAGGATGAGAAATGTTGGCAGCACGGCTACATACCTGAGGGTCTCTGCGCCGGTAGCGCTGGTATCCATGAATCTTCCCATCACAGGTAGAACAATCGAGACTGAAAACATTCCCAATCCTCCCATAATGGATAGTCCAAGAGCGCCACTAGCTGGAATCTTTTCTGAAACAAAGCCCAGCATAGTCGGCCAAAAGTAGCAGATGCCTATTGCGAAAATTCCGGCTGCGGCAAAGGTCATAGGTCCGGAGGCATAACTCATGGCAATGAGGCCGAGGAAGGAAAAGACTGCCGAGAAGAGAAGCATCCCGGCAGAACTTAGTCTGTGAACGACGGATCCTGCCATTCCGCGCCCTATAGCCATGATGCCATTGATAAATGCCAGGACAAGAATGGCAGGCACTCCGGTAGATTGAAGAAGAGAATCGATTCGTTGGTTGGTTCCCAATTCCGTTGATGCAGTAAGTAGCATACAAATTCCCATGAATATAAAAAGGGGAGACCCAACCGCTTTCCACATATCTCCTGTTGATATCCCAAGGGTAACGCGCTCCGTTTTAGGCAACTCCTGTCCCAGGAATAAATAGCCGTAAATTGATAAGGGGATGGCCAGCACGGCTACCAAAATTTGCCAGTTCAGGTGAGCGACGTCAATCATGAAATAGGCAATGATGCTTCCGATCATTATTCCGCCTGGAAACCAGACGTGAAATCGGTTCAGCATCTTTATCTTTTCATTTGGAAATAGTGAAGTGACTAAGGGATTACAGGCTGCTTCAACCATGCCATTGCCCAACCCGGTGGCCAACACCCCAATAAATAATGACCAGAAACCTGTGGCCGTTATGGTGAGAATGATGCCTGCCGCGTGACAGACAAAGGCGATCCAAACAATCCGTTTCATACCCAATATGTCGACCAAAGGACCCCCAATGATCATAGCAATGGTGAAGCCGTAAAATGCGGGTGCAAAAGCAAAACCAATTTCTTCGCTGCTCAGCTGAAAGTCTGTTTGGAATACAAGTTCAAGCCTTGCCCGGATAGCGAAGGTCATGGCTGTAACAATCAGGGCCATACAGCTGGCGAGAAAGAGCCGGGATGAATTGATGGTCTGGTTCATGGCTATTGGGTTTGGTCAAGGGAAGATGTGAGGAATTATTTGTTTCTCCAAGGGATTCACGTTACCGGGCAACCCATTGTCGCCCTTCAGTCAAAATATGTATTTTGTGGTCTGTGAACCTTGATGGCTATTTACTCGGCATTGATTTGGGGAGTTCCTCCGTGAAGGCAACTTTGGTCGATGTGCGTTCTGGAGTGAGCCTTGCCTCAAGTCAGTCCCCTGCTGAGGAGATGTCTATGGTATCAGTACAACCCGGATGGGCCGAACAAGATCCGCTGGAATGGTGGAGGCACGTTGTAACAAGCGTTAAAGCATGTCTTGTTAAATCAAATGTCTCACACCCAGGCATTAAGGCCATCGGGATATCCTATCAAATGCATGGACTCGTGCTGGTGGGAAAGGATATGGAGTTACTTAGACCATCGATTATCTGGTGCGACAGCAGGGCCGTCTCCATTGGAGAAAATGCATTTGATAAGTTGGGAAAGGAATTCTGCCTTAAACATTATTTGAATTCCCCGGGAAACTTTACGGCTTCAAAGCTTAGATGGGTGCGGGAAAATGAACCCGACCTCTATGATCGCATTTACAAAATCATGCTACCAGGAGAATACATCGCCCTCAAACTTACGGGTGAAATTTGTACGACAACGTCCGGTTTGTCGGAAGGTATTTTCTGGGATTTTGAAAGTCAAGGGCTGGCTCAGGATATCTTAAGGACATACGACATTGATGAACAACTTCTTCCAGTCAGAACGGAAGTATTTTCAGTTCAAGGCAAACTAACTCGACAGGCAGCAATGGAGCTTGGCCTAAGCCCTGGCGTGGCGATTTCTTACCGGGCCGGAGATCAACCTAACAATGCATTTTCTTTGGGTGTGATCAATCCAGGAGAAACAACTGCAACGGCCGGAACCTCAGGTGTGATTTACAGCGTAACGGATAAGAATGTGTTCGATCCGAAATCACGGGTAAATACATTTGTTCATGTAAACAACGAAAAAAACAAACAGCGTAATGGAGTCTTACTTTGTGTTAATGGCACAGGCATATTGAACCGCTGGCTGAGGCAAACGCTTGGCGAAAGGGTGCAACATTTTTCTTATCAGAAAATGAATGACCTTGCCCTTGAAACACCCATCGGAGCAGATGGCCTAAGCTTCCTTCCTTTTGGTAATGGTGCTGAACGGGTTTTACAAAACAAGCTTATCGGGGCATCTTTGCACGGACTTGACTTCAATCGACACAGCCAGTCACATATCCTGAGAGCAAGCCAGGAAGGGATCGTGTTTGCTTTGAAATATGGATTTGACATCCTGGAAGAGATAGGAATAAAATCGAAGTTCATCAAGGCTGGCTACGCCAACATGTTCCTGAGTCCGCTTTTCCGGGAGGCGTTCGTCAACACCATGCAAATTCCCCTTGAACTTATTGAGACCGACGGTGCGAAGGGAGCCGCGCTGGGTGCGGGGATAGGGGCTGGTATTTATCATTCAGCGACAGAGGCTTTTCACGGACTAAGGGCAATGGAGCAACAAAATCCTGATCCGGTCCTTACAGAAAAATATTTACATTCATATTCGCGATGGCGCAAAATTCTAAACAATTACGTATGAAAGAACGGACAGCCGGGAATGAATTCTTCAAGGGCATTGGCCCCATTCGATTCGAAGGGATAAAATCGGATAATCCGCTTGCGTTCAGATTCTACAATCCCACAGCGAAGGTTGGAAAAAAGACAATGGAGCAGCACCTGAGGTTTGCTGTTGCGTACTGGCATTCTTTCTGTGGAACCGGCGGTGATCCCTTTGGTTTGCCAACAAAGAATTTTCCATGGCTTACAAGCTCAGATCCCATCCATAGGGCCAAAGACAAAATGGATGCGGCGTTTGAGTTCATGACCAAAATAGGTGCACCGTTTTACTGTTTTCATGATTATGATATTGTGGATGAGGCGATCACACTAAAGGAGTCTGAGAAAAGACTCGAAACGATGGTGGCCTATGCAAAGCAAAAGCAGAAGGAATCCGGAGTGAAATTATTGTGGGGCACTGCCAATCTTTTTTCGAATCCACGATATATGAACGGTGCGGCTACGAATCCTGATTTTCATGTCGTGTGCCATGCAGGTACCCAGGTAAAGAATGCTATTGATGCTACCATTGCACTAGGTGGCATCAATTATGTTTTCTGGGGCGGACGCGAGGGTTACCTTTCACTGTTGAATACAGACATGAAGCGCGAGCAGGAGCACATGGCCCGGTTCCTGCACATGGCCCGGGATTACGGAAGGAAGCAGGGATTCAATGGAACTTTCCTCATCGAGCCAAAGCCGATGGAGCCAAGCAAACACCAATATGATTTTGATTCAGCCACGGTGATTTCATTTCTCAGGGAATATGACCTGATGGACGATTTTAAACTCAACCTTGAAGTGAACCATGCTACTCTTGCTCATCATACTTTTCAACATGAACTTCAAGTGGCTGCGGATGCAGGTGTATTGGGGAGCATGGATGCCAACCGAGGAGACTATCAAAACGGCTGGGATACCGATCAGTTTCCCAACAACGTATATGAATTAACGGAGGCCATGCTGGTTGTGCTTCAGTCAGGGGGCTTCACGGCAGGAGGCATTAACTTTGACGCCAAGACGAGGAGAAATTCTTCCGACCTTGCTGACATTTTCTATGCGCATATTGGCGGGATTGACGCCTTTGCCAGGGCCCTAGTAGCCGCCCATACGATCCTTGAAGATGGAGAGTACACTAAACTTAGAAAGCAACGGTACGGAACTTTTGATTCCGGGAAAGGCAAGGAATTTGAGCGAAACAAACTTTCACTGACGGACCTAAGGGACCTGGCGCACACAACTGGAGAGCCGGCCCAAATCAGCGGACGCCAGGAGTATTTTGAAAACATTCTGTCGAAATTTGTCTGATGAAGATTTTTCCGGTGTGAACAAAGAGAAGAAAGTTGTCGTTTTGCAATCGAATTATCTTCCTTGGAAAGGTTACTTTGATTTGATTGCCCAGGCGGACCTCTTCATTTTCTATGATGACGTCCAGTTTACAAAAAATGACTGGCGTAACAGGAATAAGATAAAAACGCCGCGTGGTGCCGAGTGGATTAGCATACCCTGCGGCACTGACCTTAAACGCCTCATCAACGAAGTAAACATCAGCCGACATGACTGGCAAACGGACCACTGGAATCGGATTAAGATAAACTATTCAGGAGCTCCATACTTTGGCTTGTACAAAGATTTTTTTGAGGAATTTTACCTGTCCAGGGTATGGGCAAACCTCTCTGAGGTGAATCAGCACCTCATTGTCACGATTTCCAGACAATTCCTTAAACTGAAAACAGAATTCACCAACTCAACCGTTTTTAAACCGACCGGTACGAGACTAGATCGGCTAATCGATGTACTGAAGAAAGCAGGTGCTACCGAGTATGTTTCAGGTCCTTCAGCAATAAGCTATATTTCGGAAGAAATGTTTTCAAAGGAGCGCATCAAACTCACCTGGATGGATTATTCAAAATACCCGGAGTATAGGCAGTTGTTTCCTCCCTTTGTGCACGATGTGAGCATAATCGACTTGCTGTTTAATGAGGGGCCAGAAGCGGTGCATTTTATTTCATCGTCTTCCAAATTATCAGCATAGTGAAAATATCCGTACTCACCACCCTGTATCACTCCTCCCGGTATATTCATGAGTTCTATATTCGTTGTTTGGCGTGCGTAAAGAAAACCGGGCTTGAGTACGAGTTTGTATTTGTAAACGATGGATCGCCGGATGACTCCCTTCAGAAAGTACTGGCACTGGCGTCGACAGAATCGTTCATTACCGTTGTTGATCTTTCCAGGAATTTTGGTCATCACAAGGCCATCATGACAGGACTAAAGTACTGTGAGGGAGACTTTGTATTTCTGATTGATTGTGACCTCGAGGAGGATCCTGAATTGTTTGATATGTTCTGGGATAAAATTCAAGGTGACAAATCGTTGGACGTGGTGTATGGTGTCCAGATCAAACGAAAGGGGGGATGGTTCGAAAGAAGTAGTGGGTGGTTGTTCTATAAGATATTATCAAAGCTAACGTCATTCGATTATCCACCCGACACATTAACGGCCAGGATTATGACAAAGCCGTTTGTGGAAGCCGTGTTGCAGCACAAGGAACGCGAACTTGAGATATGGGGAATTTTTGCTCTAAGCGGATTTGTTCAATCGGGTGTTCCGGTAACAAAGGGTTTCAAAGGTTCTAGTACGTACACATTCCGAAGAAAAATAAGTGTGGCATTGGATTCTATAACCTCTTTGAGTAATCGACCACTATATTTTACCGCCTTACTTGGCTTTCTTTGCTTTTTCTTTGCATGCATCAATGTTATGGTCATTGTGTATAAGAAGCTTTTTATGGATGTCGACATAGATGGATGGGCGAGCACGGTTGCCAGCATTTGGCTCGTGGGGGGTATGATCCTGTTTGTCCTTGGAATATTTGGAATTTACTTATCAAAGATGTTTGTCGAGATCAAAGGCAGACCCTTGAGCATCATCAAGAAAGTCTATGGAAAGACCACTAGGCAATGATTGTGTAATAGCTCGACCCTGCGAATTCATTGAAAAAAAAGACCTTTGGTAGCTGAAGTATGGCCTGAAACGCCACACAACTAATTTCCTGTCATTTTGCGCGCATCAATATTATAGACCCTTGTCTTCTAAGGGCGGATTTATATATCTTTGACCGGATTTTTCAAAGGATGATTGGTTTCAACAAACCCTATTTAACCGGTAAGGAACTCGACTATATCCGCGATGCCGTAGAGCGAGAAAAGCTTTCGGGGAATGGCTTCTATACACAGCAGTGCCAGCAGTTCTTTGTAAACCGGTATGGTTTTAAAAAGACATTATTAACCCAGTCCTGTACGGCCGCTTTGGAAATGGCGGCCTTGCTGTTGGATATTGGTCCGGAGGATGAAGTAATACTTCCGTCGTTTACATTCGTTTCTTCAGCCAATGCATTCGCCTTGCGGGGTGCAAAATTGATTTTTGCCGATTCTGAGAAAGACACTCCCAACGTCGACATTGATCACGTGCGTCAGCTGATCACACCAAAGACCAAAGCTGTTGTGGCTGTGCACTATGCGGGTGTGTCTTGCGATATGAAACTACTGATGGAACTAGCCAGCAAGCACCAATTCTTTGTAGTAGAGGACGCAGCCCAGGCTATTGATTCCTTCTACGATGGAAGGCCCCTTGGGTCCATTGGACATCTCGCTTGTTTTTCATTCCACGAGACGAAGAACATCATTTCAGGTGAAGGTGGCATGCTGGTGATCAATGATGAACGCTTCTCTTCCAGGGCAGAGGTGCTTTGGGAAAAGGGAACCAACCGTTCCGCCTTTTCCCGGGGGGAGATTAATAAGTACAACTGGATTGATGTGGGTTCTTCTTTCCTGCCTTCCGAGATGACCGCTGCATTTCTTTGGGCTCAATTGCAGGAACTTGATACGATTCAAAAGAAGCGCCTGAATGTTTGGAATAGGTATCTCGAAAGTTTCGCCTTCCAGGTAAGGGAGGGGCATCTCTCATTGCCGGTAATACCGGCGTACGCATCCAATAATGCCCATATGTTTTATGTGGTGCTAAGGTCAGGAATGGAAAGAGACGCCCTCATGGCCCACCTCAAAAGGAATGAAATCCAGGCGATCTTTCACTACATACCGCTCCACTCTAGTCCGTATTTTTTGGACAAGTACCGTGGCCGGGAACTTGGCCAGGCTGATCACTACTCAGCATGCATCCTTCGTCTTCCTTTCTATACGGATTTGTCCGACCCGGATATCGACCGTGTAATAAACGGCATTCACCGATTTTATAATTCCTGAATTTTAGACACTTTGATGCCGCGGAGTAATTATATTTAACCCGGCTACTTCAGTGGACGATTGTCTGAATAATTCTGGTATCACAAATATCAGTTCAACTGACCTGACTCTCTGAAACCTTGAACATAACCTTGAGCAACTTATGAATCGAAAGCTAAGAATGGGAATGGTAGGTGGTGGAATTGGATCATTTATCGGACCTGTCCACCGGAAGGCTGCAGGTATTGATGGCGAAATTGAACTCGTATGCGGAGCGTTCAGCATTTTACCGGAAGAGTCTATTGCCACCGGTGCAGCCTTGTACCTTGATCCATCCAGGGTCTACACCACGTTCCAGGAAATGATGGAGAAGGAAAAGAAAATGCCAGCTGACAAACGAATTGATTTTGTCTCCGTGGTGACACCCAATCATGTTCACTTTGCCCCGACAAAATTAGCACTTGAATCAGGCTTTCATGTGATTGTGGAAAAGCCCATCGCTTTCTCTCTCAAGGAGGCCAATACCTTGAAGAAGCTGGTGGAGAAAACCGGATTGGTACTGGCACTGACGCACACGTACACAGGATATCCCATGGTCAAAGAAGCTAGAGAACTTATTCGTTCCGGCAAGTTGGGTGCGATCAGGAAAGTATACGTCGAGTATCCGCAGGGGTGGTTGTCCAAAGCCCTCGAAAAAACAGGCAACATGCAGGCGTCTTGGAGAACAGATCCTAAGCAATCGGGAATGGGCGGTGCAATCGGAGACATTGGTACCCACGCGGCCAACCTCGCTGAATATGTTACAGGCGGCAAGATTACCGAGGTATGTGCGTTGTTGAATACAGTGGTTGAAGGCCGGAGGCTGGACGATGATACATCCATGCTTCTTCGGTTTAACAATGGTGCTACAGGAGTATTAATTGCTACTCAAGTAGCCGCAGGCGAGGAAAACAACCTGAATATCCGTGTCTATGGTGAAAAAGGAGGGCTAGAATGGAAGCAAGAGGAACCCAATACGCTCATCATGAAATGGCTTGACCGCCCCAAAGAAGTAGTAAGGGCTGGATGGACCTATTTGTCTGCTGAGGCCAAGAACTTCATACGTACACCTCCCGGGCATCCTGAGGGCTACCTGGAGGCCTTTGCCAATATTTATCGCGCATTTACAAAGGCAGTTCGGGACTACAAGCCCGGAAAAAAAGTAGATCCAGCTAAATATGATTTTCCTGATGTAAACGATGGCGTGCATGGCATGGCTTTCGTAGAAACCGTTGTAAAATCGGCAGGATCAAATAAGAAGTGGATTCAATTGAAGTGATCTAACTCTCTTACTGAAAAATGAAAAAAATAAAAGGACCCGCTATATTTCTTGCCCAATTTATGGGCGATGTGGCGCCTTTTAATAGCCTTAAGTCTATTTGCAAATGGGCTGCATCCCTGGGGTATGTTGGTATTCAAATCCCAACCTGGGATGGCCGATGTATAGATTTGAACAAGGCAGCAGAAAGCAAAGGCTATTGCGATGAATTGAAAGGGATGGTGAAGTCCTGCGGACTTGAGATTACGGAACTATCAACGCATCTTCAGGGGCAATTGGTGGCGGTACATCCTGCCTATAATGAAATGTTTGATGGCTTTGCCCCGAAGACAATGCAGGGGAAACCCAAAGAGCGAACCGCCTGGGCTGTGGATCAACTGAAATTGGCGGCGAAAGCCAGTAAGAACCTCGGCCTGAGCGCACATGTAACCTTTTCCGGAGCGCTTATGTGGCACACGGTATATCCCTGGCCGCAGCGGCCTGCTGGACTGGTGGAGGACGGATTCAAGGAACTGGCAAGGCGTTGGCTGCCTATACTCAATGTTTTTGACAAGAATGGTGTTGATCTGTGCTATGAAATCCATCCTGGAGAAGATTTGCATGATGGCATAACATTCGAAAGGTTTTTTGAAGCTACCAGCAAGCATGCCCGCTGCAATATCTTGTATGACCCAAGCCATTTTGTTTTACAACAACTTGACTATCTTCAATACATCGATAACTATCATCCATTTATCAAGATGTTTCATGTGAAGGACGCTGAGTTCAATCCATCCGGAAGGAGTGGGGTTTATGGTGGCTATCAGGGTTGGATGGAGCGCCCGGGCCGCTTCCGGTCTCTTGGCGACGGGCAGGTCGATTTCAAATCTATATTTTCAAAATTAGCGCAATACAATTACAGTGGCTGGGCCGTATTGGAGTGGGAGTGTTGCATTAAGCACCCTGAACAAGGTGCAGCCGAGGGTGCGCCATTTATTAAGAATCATATGATCCAGGTCACGGAGAAGGCCTTTGATGATTTTGCATCTACCGGAAAGAATTCTAAACTGAATAATAAAATATTGGGCATCTAAAAGCAAAAAAAATGAAGAGAGCAATTCGATCATTAGTATTTGTCGCAAGTCTCACCGGAGTGATTGCTTGTGGTGGGAAAAAGGAAACAAACTCAGAAGAGTACGTCGCTAATGAGTCGAAATCTGTTGCTCAGGGTTCTTCGGATTTAATTGCCCAGGGAGAGGCCCTGGTAAAGGCCAGCGATTGCAAGACTTGTCATCATGTTACCAACAAAATTATTGGGCCTTCCCATACGGAGGTGGCGAAGATATATGACTTTACTGAACCCAACGTCAAAATGTTGGCTGAAAAAATTATGAAAGGTGGTTCTGGTGTTTGGGGCCAGGTGCCCATGGCCGCCCATGCAGATCTTTCACAAGATGACGCCGAAAAGATGGCAAGGTATGTGCTGTCTTTGGATGGAGAAAAAGAACATTAATTCAATCCTAACTTAGTCTCAATGAAAAAAATAAAATTGATTGCCTTGTTGGTTGCATTCGGCTCCATGGTTGCTTTTGCTCAATCACCGAATACCCTTACTGACAAAGAAAAGAAGGCTGGTTGGAAGCTTCTCTTCGATGGAAATAGTTTCTCGGGATGGCATAACTTCAAAAGCGATAAAATCGGTCCTGCATGGAAAGTATCTGATGGTGCAATGTATCTGGATACCACCAACAAGAAAGACTGGCAAACAATGGGTGGAGGTGACATCGTCACCAAGGATGAGTTTGAGAATTATGAGTTTACTGTCGACTGGAAGATTGAAGCATGCGGTAACAGCGGCATTATATTCAATGTCGTAGAGGATCCGAAGTACGATTATGTCTGGAAGACGGGCCCGGAAATGCAAGTTCTTGATAATGCCTGCCACCCGGATGCCAAGATTGATAAACATCGCGCCGGCAATTTGTACGATCTGATTGAAAGCAAGACAATTTCGGTACATCCTGCTGGAGAATGGAATCAGGCAAAGATTATTTCCAATAAGGGTCACCTGGAGTTATGGCTGAATAATGTCCTGCAGGTTGAAACTGAAATGTTTACCCCTGAGTGGGAAGCATTGATCAAAGGAAGTAAATTCAAGAATGAGCCTGCTTTTGGAAAAGCAAAAAAAGGACACCTTGCATTGCAAGATCACGGAAACCAGGTGTGGTTCAGAAATATCAAGATTAGGGAAATCAAGTAGGGAGGAGGCAATACATTAATCGAGGGCATTTAAGGATGCCCTGTAACCAATGATTATTGGCATCTTTGAAAATGAGTTTGTTACCTGTGCCCTGGATGACAGCCTTCCATTGCTTAAGCATTTTTGGCGAAAGGAACCGCCTTCCGAAGAGTTTAAGAATAACCTGTGTCGCATACAGCAAGAATACTTACAATTGAAAAAGCCATACTTAAATCTTGCCTGGATGGCAGACACTACCTTGTTGGGAGAATTAGACGAAGAAGTCGAGAATTGGCTGGTCAGTGTTTGGGAAGACTTGCTTTTCGTTCAGGCTGGTGTTAGGATTCATGCAGTTATTCTGGGTGAAAGCATCTTTGCGGACTATCCCATGGAAAAGTTTAAGTCGGATGCTGAAGCCAAGTTTAAATCGAAAAATATTAGGCTCGGCGTCTTCTCCAATGAAAGAGAGGCCTATACATGGATCAAATTACAACAATCAACACTATGAAAAGAAGAGAGTTTATTCAAGCCGGCGCGATGGTTGTGGCAGGTTCAGTCATATTACCCGCGTTTGCATCGCCTGCCAAGCATAAGATCGGGTTGCAATTATACACCCTGAGGGACATCATCGGAAAGGACCCAAAGGGGGTGCTTAGGCAAGTGGCAGACCTTGGATATCACCTTTCTGGCCCCAAAGTTCGACTCCTCGGGCAAGAAAACCGAGAACGCGAAGTTCGTCAAAGTCGTCCACAACGGCGTGGTCAGTGTGCCCGG
>JANYHW010000241.1 GCA_025358885.1 Cytophagales bacterium
CAGCTTTTCCAGTACTTCCATGACTCATCATTACATTAGGAAGCTGCGTCAAGAAAACAACATATACACGAAGATAAGCCAACAAGCGACATCAAATGGCGGACAATCGTATAAAGATCACAGTCCAATTAATTGATGCGGCAACGGATAATCACCTATGGTCTGAAACCTATGAGCGTGAATTCAAAGACATCTTTGCCATACAGACGGATATCGCCACGGCTGTTGCAAGGGAACTTCGGACTAAATTAAACTCCGAAACCAAAGGTGAACTGGCCTCCATTCCTACAAAAAGTAAACTGGCCTACGAGTTCTATCTGAAGGGCCGGGACTATGAATCGAAATATGAGAATCCAAATGCAATCCTTATGTATTCCCGAGCCATTCAGGAAGATTCGATGTTTGCCTTGGCCTATGCAAGGCGAGCGCATGCTCATCTGTTGAGATTCTGGGTGAAAAAACTTGGTTGGGAAGGACATAAAGAACTTGCCCGTAACGATATAGATGTTGTAATGAAAATAGACCCCGATCTTCCTGAACTCAAACTGGCACTTGCCTTTTGGCACTACTATGGCTTCCGGGATTATGAAAAGGCATTGACATTATTGAAAGAGCTTCAGATCACAACTCCCAATGACCCTGATCTTCATCGAATTCTATTCGCTCTCTATCGCAGGCAAGGCAGGTGGAAGGAATCAATTCTTGAGTCTGAAAAAGCGCTGAGCCTTGATCCCTTAAATACCTCTATTATTAATGAATTTTGTAGTACTTACAAGCTTTTGCACCAATACAATGATCAGTTAACAACTGCCAAACGGGGTCACTTTTTAATTCCGGAATTCAAAGGGTTCAAATGGCAAATTCTTAGTGCGGAAATAAATCTACGCTATAATGTAGCAACTGCTATAAAGGCATCAGGTCTAACGGTGGAAGAGTCACGTGGGTTTCGAGACTATTACAATAAAAATTATTCAGACGTTATGGCTACAATCCGCAAAGAAGGGATTCGGGTAATATCTGGCGAATATGATTTCAAACCTATTACTCTCACCTATGCGGCTATTTATTTTCTGAAAGGCGATCGTTTGATGACTAAAGTTTATGCTGACTCCGCCATCTCTTTTTTGTTGAAGAAATTGCCGGATATGGATAATGACGATAGGATTTACTCCTCACTGGGAATAGCATATGCTATTGCAGGGCAGGAGAAACTAGCCATTGAATATGGCAAAAAAGCCATCGACCTTCTGCCAGTCAGCCTTGACGTCTGGAATGGCACCTTCCCTGAAGAGAAGATGGCTAACATTTATGTTTACCTCGCGAAGTATGATCTCGCGCTGAAAAAAATGGAACCCCTACTTTCCAAACCAAGTGAATTTGGAATAGGTTGGCTCCTTACTGATCCATTGTACGAACCTCTCCACAACCTTCCCCGCTTTAAGGAGTTGGTGGAGAAATATAGATAGATCTTAGATGGCCAAATAATTCCAAATTCGACCTGTTCTTAACGATCACCTCACTTGAGTTGTCGGCTCAATACCAATACAGACTTGGTCGTTTTGACATCAGCGGCATGGGGGATGATAAAGTCTTTTCCATGGGTATCGACAACCTGGGATACATCTGGTTTGAACACGTTAACAGTCTAAGCCGTTACGATGGTTACAATTTTACGGTGATCAAGCACGACGAACAGGATCCCTGTCGAAGGGAATTTGTTATGGGCGAGCTAAACTCTGATTATCAGGTTGGCTCTATCTAGCTTCAGGAGTTGAAGCAAGACATCACAAAGCCGCGAATAATAGTCAACTACGATTGGAAAACGGACAAGTTTGTCAAATACCAAATCGATTTGAAAGGGGCATTGAAGAAGCGTGCCCGCATTTCGAAGGACCGGCAGCTCATGTGGCTTGGCACCTCAGGAGGTGGAATCTTTAGTTTTGAACTACGGACCAGCGAGGTAATTGAATATGTACCGGACAGAGGTCCTGCGTCGCATAGAGAACTTTTGAGCGTGCTGGATTTTGCTGGGATAAATGACATTAAGGATATGGGTCCGCGACTTTGCAGCCGGAAATCCTGCTGTTCGCGCTCGCATCACACCGACATGTGATTTTATCGTTCTGAAGTGATCGACAAGGGAGATCTACTTAGGGGCTACTTTGCGGGCCTGCTCCAGGACTAAGTCAAGACTATCTAGAGGTAATCTCCCCGGAAAACAAAGAAGATCGGAACCTTGTTGCGAACGATAAGACCCCCGGCCAATGGAATTTCAAAAGCCAACGCAACCATTATAATAGGTTATGATTCACCACATACCTTGTGGTCACTTCGAAAAGGAAAAAAGGTAAAATATTCCCCTGCTACACGCTATTCAATGACCTCCGGGAGCTCTAAACAGTGTTACCATTCGGGAATATCCAATGCGCGCTCTATTCAAAGCCTGTTGCTGTTTCCTGTTCTTAATAATCGGCGCCAATTACGTTCAAGCGCAGGATGCAGCTATTGCCGGATTCGATGACTTGTGCCAGCCATGCCAGGGACATGGTTGCAGTCTACACAATAAATTTCTTTACTGGGCGGAGAGAGGTCAGGCTTTGATGCTGGCGCAGGCCTACGAGGAAAGCAACTTCTGCTTCGAGCAGGCTTTCACCCTGTGGATTGATAGAAGTTACCACTACGAGAAGTCTAATGAAGACTCCTACGATGAAGTCCATGAATTCATGATGGTCATTTACTATAAGACGCTGAATTACCTGTCGCTAGGAAAGCTAGAAGATGCGATGGTCGAATGTAGACGACTGAACGACTGGTTACTGAATTCAGACATGAATCCCGTAGTAGCGAAACTCATCAACGATGATCCCTTGATACACAGCATTATGGGTATCGTGTTCGACCTGAGCAATCAAACCGATGACGCTTTGATCTGTTATGACAACGCGCTGCGCTCGTTCGCTATTAACTACCGGGGGCTGATGAGCAAGCACCTTCCCAGGCTGCTGATACGTGAGTCTGAATTGCTTTATTCTCGCCCGTATCTCCGTGAAGGCTATGGGCCGGTCAGCAGTAAGCATCCTGCAGGGAGGCTCATGGTTATCTGGAACAATGGCGAGGGGCCGGCCGCGCTTGTCAGAAAGCACGACTTCCACATCAGAAATGCCGACTTGGTGAGTGACGATGTGGACGTCAACATTGTGGTCGATGAGATCCAGGATACGCTTCTTTCATTTTTTAAATTCAGGGAACCGGTGTATCGCAACTGGGAAATCACACGCAACGGAAACAAAGTAATCGGTGAACTTCTGGTAGATGAGAGCTGGTATGCGATCCACGCGCTTGAGTATCGCCTCAAGTCGCCAGGGATGCATGTCTGGAGACAAGGATCCAACTGGAGCACGTTGCCCCACTCCATATTCTTTGCCATAATCCCGTTGCAGGACGGCGCAAATAATTTTCGCTTTACGATGAAGGGTGACCGCGGTTTGATCAAGACAGATTCTCTGTCGATTGTCGCAGATGGTGGATCTCATTTTTATGTACTAAACACACCCGAAAGCAGGAACCTGAAGATCACCACCCGCGTAGTGCCAACCGAACTCCCCGGCTTTCTGTTGCGACCCGATTGAATCCTGCAAAGGGTTTCACCGCAACCTTGTACTTGATACTTTATGCTATACACGCTTGTGCTTTTTTGCGAGAGCAACTGAGAGCAAGTCTCTCGGGTTCTACTCCCTTTCCCCCGATTTCTCTCAGACCTACATTCTTTCGAATACCGGAAAGGAATAGTAAATTTGATCTAGCCTGTGTCAGGCGATAATATAAAGCTTTGTGAAATTTCTATTTGCCACGTTACTTCTCCTGGTTGCTCCGCCGTTGCATACAAAAGAAATGTCAATGAAAATTACTATCGGCTCAAGAGTTTTCACTGTGACGCTGTTTGACAACGACACAACTAAGGAACTAAAGAAGATTTTGCCGATAACACTAAAGATGATTGAATTGAACGGCAACGAAAAATATTATCATCTTTCAACGGACCTGCCGACAAATGCCTCGAAGCCTGGCACCATTAATGCGGGAGATATATTACTTTTCGGTAATAACAGTCTTGTGCTTTTTTACGAAACCTTCTCAAGTTCGTACAGCTATACGAAGATTGGACGCATTAATGACATCTCAGGTTTGAAAGATGCGGTTGGCACTGGAAATGTTGATGTGACATTCGAGATCAAATAAATCAATATGGAAATTACTAGAATAGGTTCTCAGCTATCTGGCAAGGGACCGGAAGACTGGTTTACTGGCGCTGTGAGAATAGATCCGCTATTTCAGCCAAATGAGCACCGGCGGGCGGCAGCAGCTATTGTGACATTTGAACCTGGAGCCAGAACGGCCTGGCATACACATCCGCTTGGACAGACACTGATAGTAACCACGGGTGTTGGTTTGGTACAAAAAGAGGGTGGTCCGATTGAAGAAATTCATCCGGGTGATGTGGTGTGGTTTACCGCAAATGAAAAGCATTGGCATGGAGCATCACAGAACGTCGCGATGACCCACATTGCCATCCAGGAGCAACTCAATGGGAAAGTTGTTGATTGGATGGAGAACGTGAAGGATGCTCAATATCTCAATCGGTAGGAATCCTTTAAATTGAGCGCCGCGCACACATGTTCACGTGATGAATAATATGTCATTGCCTTTGAAGTTTATAGTTCAGGTCTCAGGCTCCCGGTACTTAGTTTACCTGGCTGCATTTTTTTTGATCCTTCTTATCCTTTCTCCTTACGCAATGAATGGTTTTTGGGGGGACGATGCCCTCAATTCCCAGGTTCATTTCTGGGCGGAACGTACGCACGGCAGTGTGTGGGAATTGTCGACCCGCATATTCAATGAGTGGCTCACACTGCGCGGCCGGCTGATGGCCGGCTTCCTGCATGGTTACTACTTGTTTTATTTTTTCAGTGACCTTCAAAGTTTGAGACTGGCCCACTGCATCAGCATACTGATCAATATTGGGATATTCTCTTACATCTTATCATACCTGAGCTTCAAAAAAGAATTGGTACTGACCTGGGCGGTGCTTTTTGTGGGCCTGTTTCAAATTGGTGATGCCCTGGATCCCGTTGCCGCCTTTGCATTTCATTATCCCATCCTGACCATCCAGCTCTTCCTTCCTGTGATTTTCCTTCTAAAGTGGTCCGGCAAACAAGTCACCGCATATCTTGTCATTGCTATGATCCTCTGGTTTCTGGCGATGATGTATTATGAAATCAATGCCATTTTTTTACCCATTGCACTCTTTTTCATTCTGAAGTACAGCGGCAATCGCCGGTCCGCCATCCGGAACCTCGTCATCATGGCTGTACCCGCAGCCGCGTATGTTCTCCTGAACTACTATCTCAGGATTCATGCTGTTAATCCTGACTACGAGGGCTCCAATTTTGGGCAATTCAGTTTGTTTCCAGTTACCTACCTTAAACAATTGACCTCGTCCTTTCCTCTCAGTGCCTATTTGCTCGGGCAACATTACAAGAGCATCGACCCGATCGGTCTGATACAAATCGGACTGCATTCAAAAATTGCATGGGGAATTTTTATACTCGGTTTTTTCTTTTTTTATGCCGTCTTGAAAAGCATACGTGCTGAATGGATCAGCACCCAGGCAAAGTTTCAAATCTTTGTCATTGGATTGGTAATGTTGTTCATACCGCCTGCCATCATGGCCATTTCTTCGCGATATCAAAACGAAATAGGCTGGGGCCGCGGAACGTTGTGCCAATACTATCAATATTTCGGTGTTGCTCTGATTTTGTTGTGGATACTCTCCTGGTTCTCTTTTCGGCATCAAATACCAAGAGTGAGCGTCGCCTTGGGATTCAGTCTTTATCTGGCCTTGAATACAATGGAGAATATGCGCATCGTTACCGCCGTTGATGCAGACTATTTTCGGGGCCCCCGGGAGTTATTTATCCAGCAGGCTCGCGCAGGATTGTTTGACGAGGTCCGCGACGGTGACATCATCGAAATCGCGGGGACGCCTCACTATGTCAACGCAAACTTGATCTATGAAGGAAGTGCCAAAAATGTCTTTGTGCCAAATGATGCTCCGCCATGGTTTGCTGCTGTCCCTGCTCCGGAAGCCGCACGTTTCCTCCTATCCAGAAATTCGTCCGGCCGCTACGAATTGACAAAGCCGCCTCTTGTCGTTGCGACAAAGCCGGACACTGTTAAGAAAGAACCTGTATTTCAGCAAGGCATTGAAATTTATAAGAGCAGTTTTAATGGCCAGAAGAATAATATCAAATACCATGTGGAGGAGATGACCCTGGATGAAGACAAATTGTACATTTTTGGATGGGCTTTTATAGAGGATTCTCCACGACCCGATCTTACGGCTGGATTAATTATTGAAAGCCGTTATCACAAAATGTTCTTTCCCTTCGCCGGAGGTTTTCGACCTGACGTAAAATCTGTCTTTACGGGGAACACGCCCGACTCTTCGGGGTTCATGTTGTTGATTTCGCGTAGGTCCCTAAAGCAAATAGCCTACCAGGCAGCTATCGGATTTTACAACAAGAAGACGCGCATCATCGAGTACAAGACGCCTCTGCCCGCCGCGAACTTCGATAATTCGCCCCCGGAACCAGATGAATCTTTCGTGAAATTCAGACCCGGTACCGCTGTGCAGGCAGCCGAATTCCAACTCGCGTTAGACCAGCTTGAATGTTCCCCCGGCCGGATTCTCGTTGACGGATGGGCGTCCGAGGGAGGTTCTCCGCCAGTATCGGTCAGCGTTGTGCTAAAAGACAAAGGAGGAATTTATTGGAAAGGCAAGACGAAGGTCATTTCCCGACCGGACGTAGCGGGCCACTTCAAAAATCCTGCATTGACAAGTGCCGGTTTTTCGGCACATTTTTCAACTCAATCAATCCCCACCGGTGAATACGAGGTGAGTATCCTCTTCATGAAGAAGAATGGGAAGGGATTACTCAAATTTTCGAAGTTCATGAATATCCGTCATCTTTCTGACTCCGTTGTGACGCACTTAAACGAGAAATACATTGAAGGGCCTCTTCAAATCACGTTTGATGTAGCGGAGGAATCAGACCGTGAAATTAAGTATGCAGGTTGGGCCATTATGAAAAGTCGTGACTCAAAAGATTGTAAGATAAAATTGATGCTCAAGTCGATGAATGGGGTTGTCTATGTATCAACAACGACTACGGTTTTACGTCATGATGTGTCTGAGTTTTTCAATAATGTTCACAACTTTGATAAAAGCGGTTTTGAAGTATCTGTTCCCCGTAAAGAACTACCCACCGGAAAGTATCAAATCGGCATCATGATCACTTTTCCAGATTCAAATACGCCTGTGGCACAGTTCACAGACCGCTATCTCGAACAAGGCAACTGAAGTTTGTAAGTCCTTAAAGTAAAGTGCTTGTTAAGAATCTTGGCAGGCCATGTAACCAATGACCTTTTTGCCAGTTTCCTTAGATATGAGAACAACCCTGACATTAGCCGTTTTATTATTTCTGCCTGCGACTGTGTTTGCCCAGGCACCAGTCATTCAAAGAAATATCGACGATCTGGTCACCCCGTATGTAAAGTCAAAAAATTTTTCAGGAACCATTTTCGTTTCAAAATCGGGAACCACGCTGTATGAAAAATCATTTGGTGACGCCATGGTGGAATGGAATGTTCCTAATACCGATGTAACGAAGTACCACCTCGCATCTGTTTCAAAACCGTTTACGGCGACTGCGATCATGCTTCTGGAACAACAAAAAAAATTGTCTACGTCAGATATGGTGTCAAAGTATTTGCCTGAGTTTACAGAGGGAAACAGGATCAGTCTCCACCACTTGCTTTCACACACATCCGGCGTGGTGAATATCAATGACTTCCCCGAATATGATTTGTTATCGGTGTCGTCCGTATCGCTGGATTCAATCGTGAAACTATTTCAAAAGAAACCCCTGCTTTTTGAGCCGGGCTCCAAATTTTCCTACAGCAATTCAAACTACAATGTCCTGGCTTACATTATCGAAAAAGTATCCGGAATGAAGTACGGAGAATTTTTGAAGAGCAACATTCTTGAGCCGTTAGACATGACCCGAACAGCCCATCATGGCAATCCACTTGATATAATCGATCATGTGGCCTTCGGGTATATGCCGAATGGACTGACAGGATTACAACGTTCACCCTACCTGGACTGGACGATTAAGACCGGAAATGGATCTCTGTATTCCACTGTGGAGGACCTCGCCAGGTTTGATCGGTCTTTTTTCACAAATAGACTTCTGACCGAGGCGAGCAAAGCGAAAATGTTCACCCCCAATCTGTCCGATGTTGGTTATGGCTGGTACCTGAAACCTCATAACCAACATAGGCGAACCTACATAACAGGTCGAAGTCCGGGGTTTTCCACTTACTTCGCGAGGTATCCGGACGAAGAGATTTGTGTTATCGTCCTCTCCAATCTATACATTTCATCAACAAAAGAAATTGGCGAGAGCATAGCATCGATCGTATTTCAGGAACCCTATGTCGCGCGCTCTCTCAGCGGTGATCCTTTGATGGGCAATTCAGGAAGAGATTTTGCTGGTAGTTATCAGTTCGGAAATGATTTCTTCAGGCCGGGATTTAAGATGGAGATTACGGAATCCCGTGGACAGCTTGCGTGCACCTGGGGCGATCTCATTCACGACAATAACGATGACTTTATCCTCAGGGGCTTTTGGTCATTAGTCCATTTTGAACGGGACTCACACCAAAAAATAACAGGCTTCACATTTGACGGAACTAAAGCGAAAGTCCTTCGTCCTGGCAATTAGATCACTGCAACCGCTGTTGCCATAAGGAACACAAGACCAACGCCCACGGCAGAAGGGGACCTTATATTTGTCTTGAAGTCATCCATGAAGCGCCTGATGACTATATTTCCATTAAAATGATCTAGTCAGTGAGAAACCTATTACTATTTGTTGCCTTCGCTGTCTGGAATTATCCGGTTGTTGGTCAACAGACGATTCCATTGTATACAGGCGCAATTCCCAATAGCCTGACTTCGCCTAATCTTGAGAAGACTGAGAATCGCGATGGTATTGAAATTATTAGTAAGATTTCTGTGCCAACTCTAACCATTTTCCTGCCTTCAAAAGAAAAGTCTACTGGCGCTGCGGTGGTTATTTGCCCTGGAGGTGGATACTGGATCAATGCCTTTTCACATGAGGGGACTGATGTTGCTAATAAATTCAACGAATTGGGGGTAGCGGCCTTTGTACTTAAGTACCGGATTCCAGATGACCTTACCATGGTCAAGAAGGAAATCGGTCCAATCCAGGATGCTCAGCAAGCATTGATGCTTGTGAGACAACGGGCAAAAGAGTGGGGCATTGACATTAACAGGGTAGGTATTATGGGTTTTTCAGCGGGAGGACACCTGGCTTCTACAGCCGGAACCCACTTCGAAGAAAGCTTTATTGATAATTTTGAAAAAATTAATCTTCGTCCTGATTTCATGATGCTGATCTACCCTGTTATCAGTTTTCAGGAGAATGTTACCCACTCGGGTTCGAAAGTCCAATTGATCGGAAAGAATCCTTCGGCAGAAAAAATAAATTTCTTTTCTAATGAATTGCATGTGACCAAGACGACGCCACCTACTTTCGAGGTACACGCCAGCGACGATGGCGTGGTGTCTCCACAAAACAGCATTGTATTTTACGAGAACCTTATCAAAAACAAGGTGCCCGCAGAACTTCATATCTACCAGGCGGGAGGACATGGCTTTGGATTGAACAACAAATCAACATCGGATCAATGGATGGACAGGTGTGCATCCTGGCTGGAGTCAAATGGATGGCTGACAAAGAACAGATAATATGGCGTCTGAAGAGTTAACCTGTTAAACAGTCTTCATTTTTTCATTTGCATTAATGCACCACAACAGTTCCGCAAGGAAGACAGCGACGCGCTTGTCGGTTCCCTCTTTATCTATGGGAACTCCGGTTGGATCAAATGACTTGTGAACATTTGGTACAGGAAACATCGCAGGCACTGTCCATGCCCTGATTTTCCATAGAGAGAATTGCAGGGACGTGATCACCTGTGTTCCTCCAAAGATGCCGTTGGAAACAGTGGATATGGCTACTGGTTTCTTGTACCACTCATTATAAAGAAGATCGATGATGTTTTTCAGACTGGCTGGGTATCCGCCATTGTACTCAGACGTTATAATAATGATACCATCTGATGATTTTATCTTCTCTGCGAATTCCAGCGTTTTCTGCGATGGATCTTTTTGTAAACTGAGTCTCTCATCAAAGATTGGAAAATTGTATTCCTTTAAGTCCAGGATCTCGACGGTCGCCATGGCGTTTGATTCGATATAGTTTTTGAAGTATAGTGCCACCCGGTCACTATTGCGGCCAGTGCGGACACTTGAGGAAATAATGGAGAGGTGAGGCATATATTTTTCTGATTTGCGAGAAGTAAGGCTTGGAAGTTATGGAAATTTTACCGGAATGAATTTTTCAAGATTAAAAAACCGGTATTCGATCGTGATCATAATGCGCAGGTTGGTTGGAAAATCATTGCTCCGAATAAATTTTCCGATGAATGTCGAGTCGGTTCCGGGTTGTGCACAGACTCCCGGAGAGAAGAAGGGCATTGTCTGTGTATCCTGCGCGCCTGCTGTAAAAATAGTTAATTGACTGAGCAACACTGCCCTTAAACAGCATTTGAGGAGCTTGTACCTCCGTTGGGAGTAATGCCTGATCAATTCCTGGTTGTGGAGTGCCCGAATAATCAAATCGACACGTAACTTTAGGGCTGCAAGTTATCAAATCAAGGAAGAACCTTTCCCAATCAAGTGAACCACCCCAACAAATTTTCTATTCCTGCGTCGCGCACGGCGAATGGAACCCATTCACCTATCCGTTTTCTTATACCTTTATTTGTTCTGATCCTGATTTCAAATTGCACCAACCGAAACCAGACTATCAAGGAAAAGCCGGAAGATCAAATGGAGGAAGCGAGTGCACTCCGCGACAACGTGCTAAAATCATTTAATCCTTCGCCATTGACTAAAGGTGAACACATTTCAGACAGTACATTTCAACCCGGTGCCTTGCACGATATTACTAACATACACCGTTATTTAGACCTCGAAAACAAAGCAGTTGCTGCCGCCAATCTCGGTGTGTATATCTCCGATATGGCCTATATAAACAGGATGAAACGCCCTGAAGAAATTCAACGTTATTTTGATGGGTGTTTCCTGTTGGCAAATCATGTGGGGATGAAGAAACAGTTTAGTCACATTGTCGAACTTCGGTTCTCTGAAATTATTTCCGGGAATGAAGCCATCGAGAAATCCATTGGCCCTCTCTTCGGGGATGCAGTCAATACATCCGATGGGGAAGAATTTAAGAGAATGCATGCGGCAGCCCTCACGGGATACTACTTCGAGGAATTGTTTCACTTGATTTATTTCATTCAACACCCGCCTGAAAGCGGGTCTTCCAGTGAGCAAATTAACCAGGCCAAAAGGGGAGATTTGGACATACTCATGAACCAAAAGGAGCAAGTGGGTCATTTGATATCATACTTTGATCACATCAAGCTCAAGTCAGGCGGAATCGCTGCCTACCAGGATGTGCTCAACATGCAAGCTGAGTATCAGGTTCTCGATAGGGTTGGGTTGTCAAAGGAGAAGGATGTGTCGGTGTTACTTCAGGATAAACATCTTCAAAGTATTATTGACCTTATCATTTCCGTAAGAAGAAGGATTACCGGGGCCTGATCGTCATTGTTCAGGTAGATTTCTGGTGTAACTTTCACTCAAGCTTTCAAACCTATTTAGAAATTCATGGAAAATCAGGAATTGGATCCGGCCATCTTAGCTGGCAAATCGGCACACAAAAAAGAAAAGAAGGCTGCCAAGAAGGAACTTGCTAAGGAAAGGGTGTTCATGGCCGCAGAAAGACTTCAATTGGCATGGGTGAGGAGTGCCATCACCCTTACCGCTCTTGGCTTCACGATTTATAAGATTTTTGAATCGTTAATGAAGGAGGAGGGTAAACACCTCATTTTTGGGCAAATCGGTGGCCGCGAGATCGGAATGTTTATGCTCTTTGCAGGATTTTTCGGACTTATT
>JANYHW010000004.1 GCA_025358885.1 Cytophagales bacterium
CAGAGTTCAAAAGTGAGATTGAATTTGGGATTACCGCCAAGATGCAATCTTTCTCAAGACTAAAGGAATACATCGAATTCGAGAGAGAGTTCCATATGACTGATGACGCCCCATTTTTTAAGCAAAAAAAGGCGAATGGAGGCCTTCCGTTGTATGAAGGAAAAATGATTCATCAATTCAATCATCTTTGGGAAGGAGGGACTCCTAGATTTTACATAAATGAAAACGAAGGAAAAAAAGAACTGAAGAGAAGGGGTAAGTACAACGTTGAAGGATTAAACTGCGAAAAGTACAGATTGGTTTATAGAGCCATAGGGCAAGGCCCAGCACGGCAAGCGAAATTTTCCGTTTCATTTTTTTGGAATAATTACTGTGCGAAATACGGATGAGAAGCGGCCTGAGAATCTGAATTTTTCAAGCTTTTTGGTGAAGGGTACCAATATTACCCGTGGAATGTTGTCATTCCGGCCGAAACCAGTCCTTAAATGCCGGTGCTTTTGTTCTGCTCACGGGCATTTCAGAGGGGAAATTCTCGCTTGGATTGATCTGCACCATGAGTTTGCCATTCTCGGCGCGCCTGAATCCTGCGACCAGTTGACGGTGCAGAATATGTTGCCGGTTAAACCGGAAGAAGTAGGTGGCTGGCAGCTTTTGTTCAACCTTGTCGAGTGATTGATTCAGGTAGAATTTTTTGCCATTAATGTGACATGCGATCACATATTCTCCTTCAACGTAAAGACCAGCCAATGCGCCAAAGTCAAGGAGCAGGTCTTGCTGTCCCTGGCTAACCATGAACCCTCCCGACCGGATGCGGTTCTCCTCTTTTCGCCTTGCCTCGGAATCTTGCCAGCGGTTATAGAAATAAAGTCCCGTGTAAACCCCGTTGATGACAAAAAACCAGATGCTAATGATGAATATGTCGAGTGTGTAAAAGTTCAGAGCGGCCGGCTTGCCCTTGGCCACCCAACTTGTCAGTTCAGTCAGGGCAATGATAATCGACAAACCAAGAATGATGCTGCCCGCCAATTGTATTCCAATTCGTTTTGAAAGACCCGATTCATATTGAAGTTTTCGGTCCAGGAAGAAGATGAAAGACCGCACTGCCCACCACGCGGCATAACCCTGCAAAGTATCAAGTGAAAATGTGATGACCAGGAACCAGTTAAGCCTGATGTGTGAATAGGTCAGGTAATAATTGAAGGCGCTGATCAGCGGAATGAGAATCAGGAAAAGCCAGACATCGGGTTGGTAAGGGTTGGAATGATGGCGCTCTGTGGACATTCAAACTCCTTCAATGTTGTGTTATCGAGGGCAAAGGAGAAAGGATAGGATTTCCCTTTCCTAACAAATGTAACATTGAATATAAGTTAGTCATTTGCGAAATACGCGTCCATCCTGACAATTCTCTTGATTGCTAAAGATATTTCACAAGAATTGTGTGGTAGAGGGTGTCCCTTTGGTAGCTAATAACAAAGACATTCATCGTTTTGCGGGTCACCTCTACTGACATAAAACCCTGAACAGAAGCGGAAAATTGCGTGAAAGCCATCGATCCCGTTGATCTTATTTCTGAACCAGCCCCTGATACAAATTGATTCGTAGGCTTGTCCGGTGCTTTGAGGTGTTGAAGGTCGTGCTCATGCCCCGCAAAATATGCAGGCAGTTGGTACTTTGTAAAGATGGGCACGAGGGAACTTCTTATACTGTTAACTTCGTTTACGCGCATCCCACCCGTATATATGGGATGATGGCCTGCGACAATTGTCCAATCAGCATCCTTTAGGGCAAAGACACTGTCCATCCAAACTTTTTGCCTGGTGGTGTCGATCACAAATTTCTTGTCGAAAAGTGCAAGCGAGTAATAAGATTTTTCAAACGGGTTGGTGTCCAGCACGACGAGTCTGACGGTTCCCTTGTCCTTCATGGTAAACTTAACGGTATAGAAATAGGAAGGCATCTTCCATCGGCTGCTGGTGGACGTATAATCAATTTCGGCCCTTGGGTTGCCGTAATAGTCATGGTTGCCAAGAGCTACATACCAGGGAGCTTTGGCCAAGGCTCCGACATAGATGTCTTCAAAGGAGGTTTTCCATTGTGGATCAGTTACCGAGGTTACTCCCTCCGGGTAGAAATTGTCGCCGAGTGCCAGGACAAAGTCCAATGGACGATTGGATGCCAGTTGATCCATTGCATTCGCTAAATCTTTTTGAAGGCCTGCCCCGTTTCGCCCCCAGTCACCGAACGTAAAAAAACGGAGTGTATCCAATGGCTGGGTCTTCTGTTCATTTTTTTCATGGTTACAGCCCAGGAGGATCATTCCGGAAATAATGAATGGCAGAAGCCTATCAAGCCTCAGTTTTGACATCCTTTTCAACAGGCACATGTTCACTTGAATGAAGTCTGCAAAGTGCGTGATTATCGGGACAATACAAATGAGATTTGGTCCCAGGTTCTGGTTTGAGAAAAGGTGAATGGATCTTCAGAGAGCAACTTCCCAGTGTTTAACTTTGAATTCAGGTCATTTAAGTATGGACTCCATTACACATATTGCCCTTGGTGCCATTCTGGGGGAGGCCTTTGCAGGTAAAAGTCTGGGCAAAAAAGCGATGGCCATAGGAGCTGTTGCCCAAAGCCTGCCCGATGCCGACTTCATCATGAGCTTGTGGCTCCGACCAGTCGATAATCTTTTGGTGCACCGTGGCTTTACTCATTCCATATTTTTTTGCCTACTCACTTCTTTGACGCTTGGGATACTGGCAGCCCGTTGGCAAGCAAGGGCCCGGATATCCTATGGGAAATGGATTCTGTTTTTTGTTTTCCAGCTATCCGTTCACCTTATCCTGGACTCACTGAACAGTTATGGCGTAGGATGGTTTGAGCCTTTTGACCATCAGCGTATAGCCTTTGATATCATCTACGTGGCAGACCCATTCTATTCAATTTGGCTCGGTATCGGCGCTCTGATCCTTTTCACACTTAAGCGCGATTCCCCCAAAAGAAATGCTTGGGTAGCGCTCTCCCTGCTGATGAGTTCCCTTTACCTGACGTATGCCCTTTACAACAAGATATCCATTCAACAGGAGATACATGCGGTGTTGGAAAAGAGAAACACACGGGCATCAAGGATAATGACAACCCCTACTCCACTCAACAACTGGCTCTGGTACGTCATCGCAGAAACTGATAGCGACTTCCAGGTAGGCTACCGTTCTGTTTTTGATGGAAACCATTCAATTGAATTTACTTGTTTTCCAAAACAAGATTCACTGCTCAAACCGTTGGGGCAGAGCAAGGATGTTGAGAAATTGAAACGATTCTCGCAAGGCTACTATACCGTCGAATGGAAAGAAAATACATTGCTGTTCAATGACCTACGCTTTGGACAAATTGCCGGATGGAGCAATCCGCGCGCCCCATTTGCTTTTCACTATGATCTTTTACATCCTGAGGTAAATCTGTTTGTGGTGCAGCAAGGTCGATTCTCAAACTGGAACAGGGAGAGCGTTAACGCATTGATAAAACGTATCGCAGGAGTTCAAGCAGCCAGGTGACCGAATCCCTATTCCTTTTGCTTAAAATAGAAGGTGAAGATGAAAAGAATCATACGCAACGAGTAATAAGCCATTTTCTGTAACACGTGCTCTACTACATGAGTGCCTCTGTTATAGGCCTCTTCCGTGATCTGTATACATTCATGTTGCATGATTTCTTCCAGGCGTTTTTCTGTTTTCCTGGCAAAGGTGACGCTGTCGACATTGAGGTTTAATTCGATGCTGGCGTATGCGCTTAGGTTGTTTACATTGTAAGAACCTACCGTCATCCAGCGGCTGTCGCAGACCGCAATCTTTCCATGGAGCACCGTCTTCTGATATTCAAATATTTCAACCTTGTTCCTGAAAAGCCATCGATAAAGATATCGTTCGGCATATTTGCTCATTACGATATCCGATATGCCAGTCTGTATCACCTTAATTTTTACACCGCGGCCCGCGGCCTGCCGGATGCGCCTTCGCATGTGCTCTCCCGGAAGAAAATAAGGCGACATAATTACAATGTGTGAGGTCGCAACTTTTAACATTTCCAGGTAGCTGCGGGTGATTTCCCTTTTCCGGTCCACCCAGTCATTTATTCTCACCCGCACATCCGAGTCTTTCTCCACCCCTGAGATTCTTAGCGGCGTATCATCAATCGATGTTTCCCGGATTGGAATTCTGCTTTTAAACCGGCGAATGCAAACCCTTGCGAGGGATTCGGCGACAGTTCCTTCCGCATACAAGGCCCAATCAAGCCAGGCAACCGATGCAGGAGTATCATTGTAGCGATCGCTGATGTTCAACCCACCCACAAGACCGTGAAACACGTCGGTAACCACTACTTTGTGATGGAGTCGCCGGCCAAAATAAAATTTTTTGCTTTTGAAAATGGGTTCAAACCTGCGAAAGTTAATTCCCGCATTCAGCAACATATCAATGAATTCTCCGGAAAGATTCTTTGAAGCATATCCGTCTACCAACACATAGACCTTTACACCCCTGGAGGCAGCTGCCAGAAGAGCAGTGGCGATTCGTCTCCCGGTATCATCCTCATCGTAAATGTATACCTGCAGGTGAATCGAATACCGTGCTGAGGAGATCATTCTTTCCAACAAATCAAAATACTCCCCGCCACCCTGCACCAGCTTTATTGTGTTGTGGGAGGAGTAGGCAGCGGAGGCCCCTTTCAGTGTTGCTCGTTGAAACATGATGCCAGGAGTTGCAAGGCAGATTGTCAATGATATGAATTATTTACCTTCTAAAAAAAAGTAGAGCGGTCCTTGGGAGATGATGTCAAATGCTCAATGGATTAAGCCGCTGATTTTTGTAATTTCAACCTTTGAACTTACCAGCATATGATTGTTGATTTAAGGAGTGACACCGTCACCAAGCCTACACCAGCTATGCTCGATGCCATGATGCATGCAGAGGTGGGTGACGATGTTTTTGGTGAAGACCCGACCATCATCAAACTTGAAAAGAAAACCGCAAACCTTCTTGGGATGGATGCCGCCGTGTTTTGCCCTTCCGGTACCATGACCAATCAGATCGGCATAAAGGTGCTTACTCAGCCATACCAGGAGGTTATTTGCTACAAAGGAGCACACATATATAAGTATGAAGGGGGAGGATTGGCTGGGAACAGTCATGTGAGTGTGCGTTTATTGCCCGGTGACCGGGGGAGACTGTCCATCGAAGAGATTTCCGCGAACATCAATTCGGCCGATTCCCATTATCCATCAACTAGTGTAGTTGCTCTTGAAAATACTGTCGTACGCGAGGCGGGAAGCTTTTACACTTTGTCCCAGATAAAAAAAATTAGTGAGTTCTCTAGGAGCAAAGGACTCGGCATGCACCTCGACGGAGCCCGTTTTTTTAATGCGCTTGCGGAAACAGGTGAAAAGTCAATGGACTTTGGTCAATATTTTGATACTGTATCCATTTGCCTGTCGAAAGGACTTGGTGCCCCGGTAGGTTCCGTTCTGGTGTGCAAAAAGGAACTGGAACCAAAAGTAAGAAGGGTCCGAAAGGCTTTTGGTGGTGGCATGCGACAAGCAGGGTTTCTGGCGGCCGCCGCAATCTACGCCCTCGATAACCACATTGGCAGACTCAAGGAAGATCATGTTCGCGCAATGGAATTGGGAAAAGTACTTGCAAAACAATCGTATGTGAAGTCCATGATGCCCGTGGACACCAACATCATCATCTTTGAACTGTCGACGGGCATTACGCCGGAGAAATTCTTGGCTAGGATTGGAGAGCATCAAGTCAAAGCCCTCGCGTTCAGCCCGACAGAGATAAGATTGGTCACACACCTGGACGTGGATGACAGCATGCTTGAAAAGGCAGTCACTGTTTTCAGCAAACTCTCCTTCTGATATGGATGAACTGAGTAAATCAATCCCGGGTGCTGAAGGAATGGTGGATGCAGAGCAGGGTGGAAAACCCAAACAGCACAATGAATTCTGCCTGAACTGCGGGACTAAATTACAGGATACCTTTTGTCACCATTGCGGTCAAAAAGATATTCCGCGACGACAAACCCTGGGAGAACTTTTTTCAAACTTCATCTCTTCCTTTTGGAGTTATGAGGGGAAATTTTTTCTGACTACAAAATATTTGATTTTAAAGCCGGGTTTTCTTGCCGTGGAATATAATGCAGGGCGGAGGGAGAGCTACTATCATCCTGCGCGCATGTACGTGTTTATCAGCTTTGTTTTTTTTCTTTTGTTTGTTTCCCTACCGGACAGCGAAGGAGACAAATCTGCGGTAGAAAAAACCGGTAAAGCACTTGACGCGGCAAGTAATAAGGCTAATAAAATCAAAATGGATTCTCTCCTCAGCGCAATTCCGATGGATGATGAGGATCGTGCGGAGATTCTCGAAGAATTGAAGAAAGCAAAGGCCGACTCATTAATGCGTACTTTGACAGCGACGGACTCGGCCGGAAAGGGGAAGGTCAAAAAGAAAAAAAGTCTTTGGAATTTTGGCTTACAAAAGGCGGAATACAAGTCGGTATCAGCTTATGACTCTTCACAAAAGGCCATCCCTGAAAAAGACAGGGACGGTTGGCTGAAGAAAAGCCTTACGGTCAGGGCGATAGAGCTTAACAATAAATACGATGGAGACGGGAGTAAGTTCGCCAAGGATTTTGGCGGTGCATTCAAAGACAATTTTTCCAAAGTATTGTTTTACCTACTTCCTGTTTTTGCACTCTTGCTAAAACTTCTGTATGTAAGGAGGGATTTTTTCTATAGTGAGCACCTTGTCTTTTCTATTTACTACTACAATTTCTTTTACCTCGCTGGTTCGTTGCAGATGTTGATCAACCTGGTGCCGGCGCTGAGTTGGTTGAGTTCAATCCTGGGATTCTGGATCTTTTTCTATTTGTTGTTTGCCATGAAGCGAATGTATCTCCAGAAATGGGGTAAGACAATTGTGAAATTCACACTATTTACCATTGTATTTTTCTTTTGCGCATTGATTGCCCTGGCGGTGAATGCGATCGCGATCTTAATGGTCATCTGATGGCGCTGCTAAACTCTTCAACCCCTCCGTTGGCGGAACGCATGAGGCCCACTAAGCTGGAGGAACTCGAAGGACAGGAGCACCTTGTTGGCGGAAATGGAATTATTCGCAAAGCCATCAACACCGGTAATGTCCCATCTATGATTCTATGGGGACCGCCCGGCGTAGGGAAAACGACCATTGCCAATATTATAGCGAACGAAGTAAAAAGACCGTTTCATACCCTGAGCGCAGTTAATGCCGGGGTAAAAGATGTGCGCGATGTTATAGAAAGGGCGAAGCACACCAACCGCCCTATCCTCTTCATTGATGAAATTCATCGGTTCAACAAATCACAGCAGGATGCGCTGCTCGGAGCTGTGGAAAAGGGAACGATCACACTGATTGGGGCGACGACGGAAAATCCGTCTTTCGAAGTCAACTCCGCGTTACTTTCCCGCTGCCAGGTCTATGTTCTGAAGCCCCTGGGTGAACAGGACCTTCTTAACCTCATGACCCAGGCACTCGCTAAGGATGAAGAACTCAGGAAGAGAAAAATATTCATCAAGGAACATAATGCGCTGCTTAACATTTCCGGGGGAGATGCCCGAAAGGTGTTGAACCTGTTAGAGTTGATAAGCGAATCCATCGCAGGAGAAATCGAGGTCACCGATGCGCTGGTGATGCAGGTGGCGCAAAAACACGTGGCCATCTACGACAAGAGCGGAGAACAGCACTATGATATTATTTCCGCCTTCATTAAGTCCATTCGGGGGAGCGATCCAAATGCTGCGGTGTACTATCTCGCACGGATGGTAGAAGGGGGTGAAGATGTGAAGTTCATCGCCAGACGGTTGGTGATATTGGCATCAGAGGACATCGGAAATGCAAACCCGACGGCGCTTGTATTGGCCACGAGCGCGTTCCAGGCAGTTAACCTCATCGGCTACCCGGAGGCGAGTCTTGTACTGGGTCAATGTGTTACTTACCTGGCTTGTTCCGCAAAAAGCAATGCCAGCACGGTTGCGATCGGCAGCGCGATGAGCAAAGTGCATGAAACAGGCGACCTGCCTGTGCCGTTATCCGTGAGAAATGCACCAACAAAATTGATGAAAGACCAGGGCTACGGCAAAGATTACCAGTATGCACACGATTATAAGGATAACTTTGTAAATATGGAGTACCTCCCCGAAGCCCTGGCAGGCCAGAAGTTCTATGATCCGGGCAACAATCCGCGCGAAGAGGAGCTGAGGAGTTATTTGAAAAAACTTTGGAAAGAGAAATATGGGTATTGAAATAGAACCGGTGTTTCCGGCATTTAGCATCTAACACTTAGCAAATTTTTTGTGCAGCGACTTGTTTTCGATTATTCCCCCGCTTATTTCCTCCTGTGTCTCGCGCTGGGTGTGGGCTATGCCTATATACTCTATTCCAGCCGCTACACGTGGGGCAGAACATTGAATCGTGTGCTTTTTGGACTGCGTGCCGGCCTGGTTACCGCTTTGGTGCTCCTGTTGTTGGGTCCAATCCTGAAGCAGACCGAAAATATCGTTGAAGAACCATCCCTTGTCTTCCTCGTCGACAACTCGAAGTCAGTGAAAGAAACAACGGATACCGCACGCTTGCTCGCCCAGTTAGGGCAAGTAAGCAAAGAACTAAAGACTCAAAAACATCAGGTGGCATGGAGCTCACTATCCGGAACCTCGGATAACATCCACTTTACCTCATCGAGCTCTGACCTGTCCTCGGGCTTGCGCGAAACGATCAGCCGGTATGAAGGAAAGAACCTCGCGGGTATTGTCCTTGTATCAGATGGAATCTATAACAATGGGCTGTCGCCTTTATACCTCCCCATGAGAATTCCGGTGTACACGGTAGGTATTGGAGATACTACGGAGCGGGCCGATGTGATTCTGAAAAACCTGGCTTACAACCGCATTGTGTACCAGGGAAACAAATTTCCCCTGCGGGCTGAGGTAAATATTCATGGACTTGCCAATCAGGAAATTGCGATTACCGTTTTGCAACAAGGTAAGGTGGTGCAACAGCAGCGCAGGAATTCAGGAACAAAGACCATTCACAATTTTGATTTTCAATTGGACGCAACCACCCAGGGTATTCAGCGGATAGAGGTGCGTGTGGAAAATATTCCCCGTGAGACCAACCTGAAGAACAATCGTGCAAGCGCATTCGTAGAGGTGGTGGAGGGCCGTAAGAAGATTCTTCTGGTGGCTCGGGCGCCACACCCGGATATTAAGGCCCTTCGCAGTGTGATTGAGAAAAACTCAAACTATGAATTCATTCTCCACATACCCGGTATCCAGGAGGCGGACCCCGGACTTCTCATCCCCGTCAAGGTAGACCTGCTTATTGCCTACCAAAGTCCGGACCTGGAGGGCGTTACAACATCCTTGCTGGCCTCATTCCTGAAAGCCAAATCATCTGCACTGATTGTCATTGGCCAAAAAACACAGTTGAGATTATTGCCTTCTGTAGGAGTTCCCGTCACTTTCGACCAGGCGAACCAGCGTGATGAAGTGCAAGCAGTACTCAATCCGAATTACCACGATCTGGGATTTTCGGATGACCTGAACACTAATATCACACAGTATCCTCCCGTGTCGGTTCCTTTTGGTAAGTTTTCTTTTCCTGCGACGGCAAAAATTATTTTACATCAACGTATTGGCAATGTGATTACCAATAGGCCGCTGTTGTACACCGTCGAAGATGATCACCAGAAGATAGCCGTTCTAACTGGTGAGGGGATATGGAAGTGGAGGTTGAGTGAGTTCCAGGAAACGGAAAAAACATTATCGTTTGACGAACTGTTCTCAAAACTTCTTCAATACCTCAGCACCCATGATGACCGGCGAAAATTTCGCTGTTTCCCCATTCAGCAGGAGTTTACCAGTGATGGTCCCGTGGTCATGGAAAGTCAGATTTATAATGACCTCTTTGAACCTGTCTATGGCAACTCGATTGAGCTTGAACTTCAGGATGAGCAGGGAAAAATAAACCGCTATCACTACGTTGTGGGTGAGGGGAACACCCGGTACCGTATCGGCGGACTTACCGAAGGGGTGTACCACTACAAGGCCAGCACAGAAGTGAAGGGGAAAAAAGAGGAGTCCCGGGGGGAGTTTCTATTAACAGGACAAAATCAGGAATTGCAAAACCTCACTGCAGATGCATCGTTGATGCGCACGCTGGCATTGAATACCGGTGGAAAATATTACACCCTTGCCAATGTTGGCCAATTGACAGGAGACCTTTCTGCCCATCCGGCAAGCAGCCTAATTCACTCAGAGGAATCTTTTTACCCCCTGATAAATCTGAAATGGGTGTTTGTTGGACTGCTTGCGCTCATTTCCCTGGAATGGTTTTTAAGAAAGTATTCTGGGGCTTACTGATGGGTTATAAAAAAGCCCCGATTGACCGGGGCTTTCTTAATAAAGGGCATCTTTAAAAGCATCAGCTTTTCTCTTTTGAGGAAGCTTTTGTCTTCTTGAGCTTGATGGTCAGCACTTCACCTTTTCCATCGTAGTCTGCCAGGATGGTGCCGCCCTCCTCGATTTCACCTTTCAGGATCTCTTCAGCAACCGGGTCCTCCAGGTATTTCTGTATGGCCCTGTTCAACGGACGTGCACCGAACTGATGATCGTATCCTTTCTCCGCTAGAAAATCTTTTGCCTTCTCAGTCAACTCGACATGATAGCCAAGTGCAAGGATGCGGGTAAACAATTTGCCCAGCGTGAGGTCAATGATTTTGTGAATATTCTCACGCTGCAGCGAATTGAAGATAATCACATCATCGAGACGGTTGAGGAATTCAGGGCTGAAGGCTTTCTTCAATGCACTCTGAATTGTGCTCTTCATGATCTCTTCTTCATTTGCCTGCTTGGATTTGGAAGCGAAACCGATGCCGGCTCCAAAATCTTTCAGGTCGCGCACACCAATGTTTGATGTAAGGATGATAATGGTGTTTCTGAAATCTACTCTCCGACCCAGACCGTCAGTGAGTATACCATCATCCAATACTTGTAGTAGAATATTGAATACATCCGGGTGTGCCTTTTCAATTTCATCGAGCAATACCACGCTGTAAGGCTTGCGTCTTACTTTTTCGGTAAGCTGACCCCCTTCTTCATAGCCAACATAACCAGGAGGCGCCCCCACCAGGCGCGATACGGAGAACTTCTCCATGTATTCGCTCATGTCTATTCTCACGAGTGCATCTTCCTTATCAAAGAGGTACATGGCGAGGACTTTGGCCAATTCTGTTTTGCCCACTCCGGTAGGTCCCAGGAATACAAAGGATCCTATTGGTTTCTTCGGATCTTTCAATCCCACACGCGTGCGTTGGATGGCTTTCGTAAGCTTTTTGATGGCCTCTTCCTGACCGATGACTTTCGCACCCAGTTCGTTGGCCATCCCCAGCAATTTATTGCTTTCTTTTTGGGCAATCCGGTTGGTGGGGATGCCTGTCATCATGCCAATGACGTCGGCTACGTTGTCTTCGGTAACTGTATATTTCTCCGTACGGGTCTTCTCTTCCCAGCGTGCTTTGGCAAGATCAAGTTGCTCGATGAGCTTCTTCTCTTTGTCGCGGAGTTGGGCGGCCTCTTCGTATTTCTGGCTCTTTACCACGCGATTTTTCTCTTTCTTCACGTCCTCAATCGCATCCTCATACTTCACGATATCCTCAGGGACATGAATGTTGATCATGTGCACACGGGCACCTGCTTCATCCAGCACATCGATGGCCTTATCCGGAAGGAAACGGTCACTGATGTAGCGGTCGGAAAGTTTTACGCACGCATCAATGGCTTCCTTGGTG
>JANYHW010000079.1 GCA_025358885.1 Cytophagales bacterium
TAATCCTACTTTGTCAAGTTAAAAAAAGAGGGTGAAGAATAAACATTTGACGGCTCAGAATGCTTAACTTCACCCTTGTAATAAAGCAACCAAATATAGCTGTTCTCAAAAGGGACGGCCAAAAAAAATGACTCTTTTTCAGTAATTCTCAGAAGAACTGCTGAACGGCTCCCTCAATTTCTCGGGGAGTTCTCCCAGGTTTTCCAATCTCAAACTCATTGCAAACGATCTCATGTGTTGGGTTATGTTCAAGGGCTATTTAAAAGCCCGAAAGGCAGAGCCAATTGCTACTTTATGGGCAATAAACTCAAAGGATTACGTGGACAAAACCTTCACCACTTGCTCACTAGTTCACCTTGGGATTATACCCGGCTGATGAGAGAAATTCTCCACAAGTGCATCTGTTTATTAAGAACTCAAAACGAATCGATCTATCTTCTTCTGGATGAAGTAGGATTCCGGAAGAAAGGGAAACATTCTGCTTGTGTTGGACAGCAGTACCTTGGATGTATTGGCAAGAATGATAACGGACAGGTAGCGGTTACGGCAGCACTGAGTGCCGGAGATTTTTATTGCCCTGTGGATATCGAGTTATTTATGCCAAAGGATTGGGATGCAGATTCTGAGCGCAGAGAACGGGCCGGCATCCCCGGCAATAAAAAGAACGAAAGTAAAACCGTGATGGCTTTACGAATGATCAAAAAACTTTACAAAAAGCTTTCCGGTGATCTGGAATGTGTTGTTTTTGATGCCCTTTATGGTGTTAATGTGGATTTGCTCCGGCAATTGATAACCCTGGAGATACCCTTTGTTGGCGATGTGAGAGAAAACCAATCGGTTTACCTTTCAGAGCCATCCTGGAAGATACCCCCTTATAGCGGCCAAGGCAGACGATTTACCAAAGCACATCCCGATAAAGAACCTCTAAAAGCAAGAACGTATTTTAAGAAACTTAAGAACAAGGACTTTAAACTGCTCACTATTCGAAATGGAACCAAGGGAGTGCTTCAAGCAAGATATCATATGCGAAAGGTGTGGATCCATCATCATACTTCTAATACATTTCTTGCCTTACATCTGCTGATACGCAAAGATGCAGATGGTAAGGTAAAATATTCCTTAGGCTTTTTAAATGGAAACATTACGATGAGGCGAATGGTAAAAGCCCAGGCACAACGGGTCTTCGTTGAACGTGTTTTTGAAGAAGGTAAAAACATTACTGGATTAGGTGATTATCAGACCCGTAGCTGGACCGGATTTCATCGTCATACTGCACTTTCATCACTAGCTTTATTATTCCTAATGGAGCAAAAAATGGTGTTGAGAGAAACATTCGGAAAAGTAACCGCTTATCAACTCCAGGAACTTGTCAATGCTACCATTAACACATTGTCATCTATTGAACAGGTCATCGAAAAACTTCTGGACGCAATACCTCGATATCAAAAGCAAATCCAAAATCAGTTAAAATGGGTAACTTGACAAAGTAGGATTAGCCATTGGACTGTAAACCAGTAAGGAACAAAGACTCAAAGGGAAAGCCCCGCCCCCTGCCTGACGCCAATTATGTTTGGAACCCCGATAGGCATTCAGCATCGTTCATAGATTATCGCCGCCCCCTGACCGACCCCTATACACATCGTGGCTAATCCATATTTCACTCCTCGTTTTGCCATTTCATGAAGTAAGGTGGCACTGATGCGCACACCACTACATCCAAGAGGATGTCCGATGGAAATAGCACCACCATTGACATTGACAAGATTAGGATCAAGACCAAGGTCACGGATGCAAGCAATGGATTGGGAAGCAAAGGCTTCATTGAGTTCGATCAGTCCAAGGTCTGCAACTTTCAACCCCGCCCGTATCAGGGCCTTCTGACTGGCCGGAACAGGTCCAACACCCATATAAGCCGGATCAACCCCAGCGACTGCCGAAGAAACTATTCTGGCCATGGGCGACAGGTTGAACTTCTTCAGGGCGTCTTCACTCACGACAAGAGAAGCCGCCGCACCATCATTGATCCCGGATGAATTGCCGGCAGTGACGGTGCCTCCTTCTTTAAACGCGGGCTTAAGTGCTGCAAGTTTTTGCAAGTTGGTCTCGCGTGGATACTCATCGTGCGATACCATAGTCGTCTCTTTTCCTTTTGTTACCGCGACTGCAATTCTTTCTTTTTGAAATTTTCCGGCGCCTTCAGCCTTGAAATATTTCTCTTGTGACAATAGACTGAACTGGTCTTGCTCAAGGCGATTGATATTCCATTTCTCCGCCACATTTTCGGCCGTTTCACCCATGGTGAATGGATGGTATTTTTTTGATAGTGCCGGATTGGTGAACCGCCATCCCAGGGTAGTATCGAACATCGGCATGTTACGCGAAAAAGGTTCCTCCGTCTTGGCCATGACAAAGGGTGCCCTGCTCATGCTCTCCACTCCGCCGGCAATATAGACATTGCCATTTCCCGTCAGGATCCCCGCCGCCGCGTTCATGATGGCTTGCAGGCCTGAAGCACATAGACGATTGACAGTAACACCTCCTGCCGTCATGGGCAGGCCGGCAAGAAGTAGCGCCATGCGCGCCACGTTACGGTTGTCTTCCCCGGATTGGTTGGCAGCCCCAATAATAACGTCTTCCAGTTCCTGCAGGTCGACCGAAGGATTTCGATTTACCAGTTCGCGAATAACGAGGGCGGCCAAATCGTCGGGTCGTACCGAGGCCAGTGCGCCACCATACTTTCCAATTGGGGTTCTTAGAATATCAACAATATAGGCCGCTTTCATAGCTTTTGATCTGTTTTGACCCATTAGAAGGATGCCAAAAATTCCTACTTTTGACCTCTCATAAAACGGACTCAAGTTACTTCAACCTCGTTATGTGGCAAAGAAAGCAGACAATATTCCTCGGGTTAACGGCCGCTTGCATGGTGCTGATGATTTTCTTTCCAATTTGGCTTGCGATAGACAATGGCGGAGAGAAAATGTTGTTTGCTCTACATTACACCGTGAAGAACGGTGATGTGAGAAACACGAGTTATTTTCCATTCTCTTTGTGTGCCATATTGGCCATTGCGGCGGCAACGGTAGCCATTCTCTCGATCGGTAAATTTGAAGACCGCTTATTGCAACTAAAACTCGGTGCTCTTAGTTCATTGTTGATGACCGGTGCTATAGGTTCCGCCGTATATTTTGCCACCCGGTTGATCAAAGCCAATCAATTGGGTGGAGATTACGGATTGGGAATGTATCTGCCGGCTGTAGCAATGATCAGTAACCTCATTGCCAACCGTTTCATCCGCCGTGATGAAAAACTTGTGCGCGATTCAGAACGAATTCGCTAGCGGATTGTTAATACTCAACCCTCATAAACTAACCTCAACTACTTATGGCACAGACCAAACTCGGAGAAAACACCGTGAACACTTCAGGAAATTTGCCTGGCATGGGTAGTATCGCTCCTGACTTTACCCTTACCGGAAATGATTTGAAGGATGTTTCTTTAAGAAATTTTGCCGGCAAGAATGTAGTCTTAAACATCTTCCCCAGTGTCGACACCGGTGTGTGTGCTGCATCGGTCCGTGAGTTTAATAAGCGAGCCTCGGCCCTCAACAATACGGTGGTACTTTGCATTTCAAAGGATTTGCCCTTTGCTATGAAACGTTTTTGCGGTGCAGAAGGAATCGACAAAGTAGTCACCCTGTCAGACTTCAGGAACAAAGGTTTTTCAAAAACCTATGGCATGGAAATGATTGACGGTGGCATGGCGGGATTCTTTGCCAGGTCCGTTGTCGTCATTGGATCCGATGGCAAGGTAAGGCACACAGAGGTGGTGCCTTCCGTTGGGCAAGAGCCTAACTACGACGCTGCGTTGAAATCCTTGTAAAGGAATTACCTGGGCTTCATAACAGTTTTCTCAGCGGCAGATTTTTCAATCAACTCCCGTGTGAAGTATACCGGGAAGTGGTGATCATTCGCCCAGAGCTCAAATAAATTCCGGTAGAACGGACTTTCGGGATCACCGCTTTGCCCGGGCGTATTGGTGAACATGGTTTTGTCCCAATCACTCATATCGGCAACAATGCGGAAAGAGGCGCCGGAGGATTGATTGTCGCTGTTGGTGGTCATTCCAGGTGTGGATCCGTTGCCACCTCTTGGCAATGGACCTGTTTCCAACTTTTTACGAACTGAGTCATTGACCGCGTTACTCAGGAGGTGTTTGATCAACACGTAATGATATTTGTTCTGGCCATACTGCCATTGCTTGATATCATTACCCAGTTTGGCAGACAATGACTTTACTGCGTCCTCCAGGCATGTCAATATAAGTTGGTCTCTTTTTTTTGTAGGATTTTGCCCCAATACCGGGTCGGCCGTAGTAACCCAGGTTATCACCTTGCTCAAGGGAATGGCGTAAATCAATTTTCTTCCCTTTTCGGGGACCACCAGATCGCGCAAAGCGCCGGTTATTTTTTTCTCCCACGCCATATAGACTGCTGCTGCCACAGAGCTCTTATCCATAACAAAGTCCCAATGCAGTAGCATAGTCCTTGCCTCTTCTACCACGGGGTCCTTCGATTTGACCTCTTGCAACAGGGGCACAAGTGACCTGGCTGGCAGCGAGAGGTAGTCGAATTGAAGTTTCATCATATTTTCAAGGGTATGCTTTTTCCCTGATCCCAAAACCTCATTGATGCGATCCACACGTGAACGGTCGGCCCAATTCCAACCGACGGCGTTGCGATGGTCGTAGTCAGCCGGTACATTGTTCTCATTGGCCGTAGCCCAAAATCCTTTTTTAGGATTGGAAATATTAGGAAGAGACTTGATGGGCAGGTCACCGTCCCATTCGTAGGATCCATCTCCAGGTACGGGGACCAATCCTGTCCAGTTCTTGCGAATCGGGGCAATCCCCACGGCTTGCCATCCGATGTTCCCTTCTTTGTCGGCCCATATCATATTCTCACCAGGAAGGTGACTATAAGAACAGCCGTCCCTGAACTCTTCCCACGTTTTAGCCTGATCGACACGGAGGCTGGCCATGTATGGTGCCCCACCAGGTTCAAGCCAGGCACATCGCACGGCGTAAGCAACATTATTCTTTTCATCAACAAAAGTAACCGGTCCGTGGCGGGTGAATTTGTGATCCACAAACTCATCGGCTGCACCTTTTACTTTGATGGTGTCACGGATGATGCGCATATCCTCCCATGCACCTTGATACTTGTATTGATTCTTATTCCCCTGATTGAGATCGTACACAAAAAGATCTTCACCATCAATGGCAAATATGGTGAGGCCCCAAGCGCCATATTCATTGTGACCAACTGAAATGCCAGGAATCGTTGGTTCACCACCACCAACTACGTTCCAACCCGGCGCGTGCAAGTGAGCCATGTAGCGAAGTGAGGGTGCAGTAATGGCACGGTGCGGATCATTGGCGAGGAGTGGAGAACCACTTTGCGATAGTGCCCCGCTGACAATCCAGTTATTACTACCGATGGTTTGCTTCTCCGTCGCCATTAACGTTTCATAGTCTTCCTCATCTTGTAAGGCCAGGGATTTGTACTGGTCATTGCTGGTGTTGGCGTGGGCGATCAAGTCTTGTGGTGTAAATCGGAGCGGCCTTCGAAAGGCGCTATATAATTCGATAAGACTGTCGAACAGAAGTTCCTGATGGATCTTTGAGTCGAGGGCGATGTTCGGATCCCCGGGTTCAAAGACAAACGCCTGCTTCACTTTTTCAACTCCGAGGGTGGCCACTGCACGCCCTATGATGATTTCAGTGGGGAGATTTCCCAGAAGACCCTGGTGACGGGAGATGACTACCTCAGGTGTCCATTTGCCGGGTTTGATTCCCAGCAATCCAAACTCCATAGGTAGCAGTTTGGGGTTGTTTTCAGTTTCGCTCACATACGCATTGATTCCTTCTGTAAAAGCGGTTATGATTGCCTCCCCATGAGGATGATAATGGTTAAATTCTTTTTTCAAATCTCCGCGGAACCTGAACAACCTGGCACCGATATCGCGGTTGAGTTCCCTTGGACCCAGGATTTCTGCGATTGTTCCGGTGGCTTGTCTTCGCCAGATTTCAAATTGAAAGAGTCTGTCTTTGGCGGCCGCGTAGCCTTGAGCAAAAAAAAGGTCATGCTCATTATTTGCATAGATGTGATTGACACCGTATTGATCACGAATTACTTCAACGGGCTCCTGGAGCCCGGAAACCTTCAAATCCGGGGATGGCCCACATGAACATACGGCACAAAGCACAAAGAAGGAAAGTAATATTGGGTTCCTCATGGCATTAAAATTTGTAGAACAATATAGACATGCAATCCGCCCCGATGACCCGGGAATTTGATGAAAGGTGAGGAGGGATGACGGGTTTATGAAGCGGCGATCTTCCCGACGGCATCAATAAGTCGATCGAGGTCCTTGGTGGTGGTGTATACATGTGGCGTTACACGGACGGCGCTTACATTCTCCCATACAATGGATGTGGTGTGGATTTGATATTCGCTGAAGAGCCTGGAGCCCACATCGCTAGGAGTCATACCGTCCACACTAAAGGTACCCAGGGCACAGGAGTATTCTGGTTTGAGTGAGATGTGCAGTTTTACCCTTGGATTTTTCACAACGGCATCGCACCAATATGTTTTCAGGTAGTGCAGCCTTTCTTGTTTGCGACGGCTTCCGATGGTATTGTGAAAATCGATTGCCTGCCCTATTGCCTGTTCAGGTGCGAAGGAACGCGTACCCAGCGCTTCGAATTTCCGGATGTCAGGGCTTTGCGGCTTGTCATTGGGAAACAATGGCCATGTTTTTTCTATCATGTCTTTCCTCACATACATCATGCCGGTACCGAAGGGAGCGCAAAGCCATTTGTGCAAGCTGGTGCCGAAATAATCGCACTGGAAGTCAGATACTTTATAGTCGAGGTGGGCGAAGGAGTGGGCGGCGTCGACGATGCTGATAATTCCCCGCTTGCGCGCTTCGGCACAAAGTTTTGCCGCCGGAATAATCTGACCCGTCCAGGTCATGAGATGAGTGATGTGCCAGATTTTAGTCCTGGATGTTGTCGCATCGATGTACGCTTTGATTACATAGTCATCGTTATCAATCGGTAGTGTAAGATTAATCCAGTTGATCTTTACACCTTCTCTCAGCTCCCGCTGCTTCCAGGCGTGGATCATGTTGGGATAGTCCTGCCTGGTCATGACAATTTCATCTCCACGTTTCATGTCAATACCCCAGGTAAAGTTCCCCAATGCTTCAGTCGTATTCCGGTTGATGGCGATTTCTTCGCCGGAAACACCGGCCAGATCAGCAAGCTTTCTTCGTAGTTCAGAACGGGGTTA
>JANYHW010000111.1 GCA_025358885.1 Cytophagales bacterium
TTCTTCCCTCATCGCCAGTATCTCAGACATTCCCATGAAGTAGCCTATGAAGTACCCGGGGGCCGCTGTAGAAGAATCTATTTCAAGTTGAGCTGCCCACCTGAGAAAGCCAACCTTATCCGTCATAAGTGCAATAGCTTCCTCATAACTCAATTTCCCGGTATGCATACCCACATCGTAGATCACCCTAGCGTTACGCCATAATCTCAGCTGCAACTGGCGGAGGTGAATCCTTTCAGAAGGAAAGAAGCCTGTTTCCTGCATGAGCTGTTCGTTATAAAGTCCCCATCCTTCACTGAAGATCGAGATTCCGTTGGTGCGCCTTAAGGGCCTTGGGTTATGCAACTGATACAGTCCCTGTACATGATGACCTCCGTAGGTTTCATGTGGTGCAGTGACAATGATCACGCCCCAATCGTGCTCTACAAGGTATTCTTGCTTCCTTTTCGCATCCCATTTGTCTTCAAATGGATTGATCATCCATTCCGATGTATAAATGCTGTCTTTGTCCTTGCCCTTAGCACTGGAAAAATTTCCATAGTAAGAAGTCTTACGGAGATATTCGGCCCTCGGCACAACATTTACACGCTCGCTCCAGGGAATGGGGATCAGTTTGTTTGATTTGATGTGCTCACCAGCCTTGTCTACCCATTCCTGGTGGGCGGTTATCATCTTTTGAGGAGCAGGGTATTCATTTTTTATTTCGATGGCAAGTTGTTGCCAGGTTTTTGCTGGGTCAATTTTCCTGGCTAGATCTTCCAACTCTTTCACAGTGGCATTGAACCTCTCCCAGCCATACTTCCAAAGACTGTCTGCATCATACCCCAGAAGAAATTGTCCGCTCAACATCGCCTCATACGTATCCTTGCCAATAGCGAAATCTCCGGCGGCGCGTTTGGGAAGTTCTTCTTTCAGAAATTGAATGAAGCTTTCCAGGGATGATTTTGCGGCGAGCAGGGGTCCACGTAACTTCCCGGCACCATCATTTTTAGAAATGAATTCCGGGAGCTCCTGGTCAAACAATACTCTTCCATTCTCTGCCATGAAAACGCTTAACTCCTGAAAGCGTGGCACATATACTTCCAGCTGCCGTTTGGCATTGTCCAGCTGTGCGGGTACCAGTTGAAGCCGTTTGTCAATGTCTTCCACTTTTTTGCCAACTTCACCCGGACTGCTGATGATATTAGAAATCCGTGTGAACGTCATATACAGCCTGGGATTCTTCTTCCAGGGCAGCATTTTTTCCTGCTGGAGTTCCCTTCCCACGAGAATGCTTTGGGCGAATTTCCAGTCGATAAGATCGTCTCCGGTTAACTGACTAACATCAATGCTCCTTAGCGTGGCCAATTGACCCTTTGTCTTCTTAAGTTGTGCTTCAAAGAAGCCTGAACTCATATCGCTCAGGCCGGCGTCTTCTTCGCGGGAGGCGACGAATTCAGCAGTGAAAGAAGTTAGTTGTTCAACCGGACTGGCGCTCTTTTTCTCCGGGGATGAACAGCCACAGAGGAAGGTGAGAATGAGGATGAGAACTTTTGGTAATCTTGACATAGGATGGACTAATATTTGGCTTAATGTAAGGAATTTAGAGAGGGACCGCCGTTTCAATTATTCATCAACGCTTCCCTCATCAAAGACGGCGGCATGCTTCCAATCTTCAACAATCGTTCGTGAAAGTCACTCAGGGTGAATGCATTTCCCATTTTCATCTTGTATTCCTCCCGCATGGCCAGAATTTCAGACATACCCGTGAAATAGCCGATAAAGTATCCGGGTGAAGCAGTCGAGGCATCTACTTCCAGCTGTGACGCCCACCTGAGAAAGCCCACCTGGTCTGTCATCAGGGATATTGCCTCTTCGTAAGACATCTTTCCCGAATGGAGTCCGACATCATAGATCACCCTGGCATTTCTCCACAGCCTTAACTGCAATTGTCTCAAGTGAATCTTTTCCGTAGTAAAAAATCCCGTTTCCTGCATGAGCTGCTCGTTATACAGGCCCCAACCTTCGCTAAAAAGTGAAATACTATTATTCTTCCTCAAGGGTCTCGGGTTGTGCAGCTGGTATAGTCCCTGTACGTGATGCCCGGCATAGGTTTCGTGGGGTGCTGTGACAATGATCACACCCCAATCATGTTCAAGAAGAAACTCCTGCTTCTTCTTATCGTCCCATTGATCTTCGAATGGGTTGATCATCATGTCCGAAGTGTACATGCTGTCTTTGTCCAACTCCTTGGCGAATGAGAAGTTTCCATAGTACGATGTCTTTCTCAGGTATTCCACACGGGCCGTAACTTTTACCCTTTCTTTCCACGGAATAGGAATCAGATTCCTGGCCAATACATGTGCCCTGGATTTATCTACCCATTCCTGAGAAACTTCAATAATCTTATGGGGTTCCGGATGTTCGTTCTTGAACTCAAGGGCAAGTTGCTGCCAGGTCTTCCTCGAGTCTATTGTCTTGGCGAGAGCTTCCAATTCTTTAACCGTTGCCTTGAATCTGTCCCAGCCAAATTTCCAAAGACTATCGGCATCATAGTCAAGAAGAAATTGGTGTTTCATCATTGCCTCATAGACTTCTTTGCCGATGGCAAAATCTCCTTGAGGCTTCTTGGGTAATTCTACCTTGAGGAATGCGATGAACTTTTCAAGGGAATTTCTTCCATCTTGAAGCGGCGCAAGCAAACGAGCACTTGTTGTCGGATTCATAGTGATGAATGCCGGAAGTTCCTTGTCAAAGAGAACCAGACCGTTTTCGGCCATGAACAGGCTCAATTCCTGAAACCTCGGAATGTATACCTCCAGTTGATTCATGGCATTACCCAATTGAATGGGTATAAGTTTTAGCCTTTCCTCAATTTGCTTCACTTTATCATCAAGAGGTAAAGGGCTATCGATCACGGTGGAGAGGTCAGTAAATGTCATGTACAGCCTTGGGTTCTTCTTCCAGGGCAACATTTTTTCCTGCTGTAGTTCCCGACCGGCAAGGATGCTTTGGGCAAACTTCCAGTCAATGAGGTCATCACCCTTTAGTTCTAAAGGATCGATGCTTCGCAGGGTTGCCAATTGTCCTTTCGTTTTCTGAAGCTGGAGAAGGAAAAACGCCGCATTCATTTCACTTTTGCTCGCTGCTTCTACTTTGGATGTTACAAATTCATCGATGAATACTCTCAGTTTACCACTGGAGGAATTTTCTTGTTTTTCCGGCGCTGAGCAGCGGCAGAGCAATAGGAGCAGGAGAAAGAATATCCTAAATGATTGCGTCATACGTTTAAACTTGAATTTACAGTTCAATGTAGGGATTTAATGCAGTATGTGGAATGAAAATGTTCATGATAACCTGACCGAGATTTCAAAAATCCAGATCAATCACCAGGGAAGGACAATCATGAGGCGGTAGGGCAATTATTAATTCTCTACATTTGATTTTTCAACAAATACCCTTTTATAATGCGACAACTTCTTGCTTTCGCCTTTGCGTTTTGTTCGCTGGCAACACTCGCTCAGTCCACGCAAATCAGGCAATATGTCACAAACCCTTCCAATCAATTTCGTTGGCTGAATCAATACCGTGAATTTCTTTCTATCCCGAATGTGTTGGGCGATTCAGTCAATATGGTCAAGAACGCCAACTGGATCAAGGATTGGCTTTCCCAAAAGGGAGTGAAGACCCAACTTCTCTTTTCTGGCAAAGCTGGATCAGCGCCTGTCGTGTATGGAGAGGTAGTTGTACCGGGCGCAATAACCACAATTGCGTTTTACGCCCACTATGATGGACAACCGGTAAACCCCAGGCAGTGGAACGAGGGGCTCTCACCATTTGTTCCAACCTTGACTTCCGATCGATTGGATAAGGGTGGTAAGATCATTCCCTTCCCCACATCGCCATCGGGCATTGATCCGCTGACGAGGCTCTATGGAAGAGGTTCATCGGATGATAAAGCGGGTGTGTTCGCCATCATGGCTGCCTATGAATCTATTCTTGCTTCAGGACAAAAGCCGTCGATCAATATCAAATTCTTTTTCGAAGGTGAAGAAGAGGCAGGCTCAATCAACCTCGCAGAAATATTCAAGAACTATGGCAGCCTGCTCAAGGCCGATCAATGGGTTATCTGTGATGGTCCCCGACATATTTCAGGAAAAAAGCAGGTGGTCTTTGGTGTCCGTGGCGATGTAAACGTTGACCTTAAAGTGTATGGCGCCAAGCGCCCCCTTCACAGCGGGAATTATGGCAACTGGGCTCCAAACCCTGCCATGCGGCTTGTGCAGTTACTGGCTACCATGAAGGATAAAGATGGCATGGTCACTATCAAAGGTTTCAATGATGACGTTACGCCCCTTACCGACACCGAGAGAAAAGCACTCGCTGCCATACCGCCCGTAGATGATATACTCAAAAAAGATCTGGTCCTCGCTCAGCCTGATGGAAATGGAATGTCGTTTATGGAATTACTCACGATACCCACCCTTAACATCAATGGGATTCAAAGTGCCAATGTAGGTAATATGTCCGCGAATGTAATTCCGACCGAAGCCGTAGCTGTTCTTGATCTCCGGCTGGTGCTCGGCAATGATGTGGACAGGCAGGTCAACAAATTAGTTGATCACATCAAATTACAGGGCTACACCGTCATTGACCATGAACCCACCGACCTGGAGCGAATGCAATCCCCTCTGCTTGCCAAAGTCACCAAACGAAAGGGAGGGTACAATGCACAGCGCACACCGATGGACTTGCCCATAGCACAACAAATCATAAAGTCAATTGAAACCACAGTAGACTATCCTGTTGTAAGGGTACCTTCTGCAGGAGGAAGTTTGCCCCTGTACCTGTATGAACAACTTCTCCAAGAGAAGCCGATTACAATACCAATTGTTAATTACGACAACAACCAGCATGCTGAAAATGAAAATGTCATGCTGAATTACCTTTGGGAGGGCATAGAGACAATTGGGTCGGTAATGACGATGAGAGAAACTTTAAAGATGGGGGGCAAGCGGTAGGAACAATTCTGGACGAATTGATCTCAAATATTCTTCATGTTTAAAATTAGAATTCTCAAACTTTCAAGGATTTTACTTTTACTCGTCTCAACATCTTTGAGCCTCCAGGCCCAGCATGCTCTGCTGGAGACTCAAACGTGGATCCATGGGTCTGATAACTGCAGCACCCAAAATGACTCTTTGGTTCAGGTGGTTCGCTATGATGTTAACACCTGGATTCTCAGGCAGAATAAATGCATACACTACGAGGCTCCGTTCATGTACCTGTTTGTCGGAGCAGAAAGGGCGCTGCTTGTGGATACGGGAGCCACTCAGGATGAAACTAAGTTTCCTCTCTATACAACAGTCCGGAAAATCCTCGGACAATCAAGTGGAAAAAGCAGTTCGGATTTGCCATTGGTTGTCATTCACAGTCACGGACATCTGGATCATTGGGCAGGCGACACACAATTTCGCGGAAGGACTCATGTAACCGTCATTGGATTGACTGCAGATGAGGTTCAGAAGGCTACTGGCATTGCAAGCTGGCCCGAAGAAGAAGGGAAGATAGATCTTGGAAGCCGGACATTGGATATTATCCCAATACCAGGTCATCAAAAAGCATCCATCGCCCTGTATGATCACTCAACGCATCTGCTCCTCACCGGTGATACCTTTTATCCGGGGCACTTGTATGTAGACGATTGGGAAGCGTTCAAGAAAAGTATTTCACGACTCACTGAATTCGCGCACAAGAACACAATCAGCTACATCCTTGGCAACCATATTGAAATGTCGACGACTCCTGGGGTGGATTACCCGACCGGCTCAACATCACATCCTCATGAGCAAATGCTTCCGCTGTCCGTCGTCGATCTCGAAACCCTTCACTCGGCACTTGAAACAATAGGAGATAAACCGGTGCGGAAGGTCTTTGACAAATATATTGTGGTTCCGAAATGAATATTAAAGATTCAGCTTGGAGACTTAGAGAATGCAATTAGTGGCAATGTCTAGTTCTCTGAATCACGCCACTCTGCGATAACAATTGGCTACCTTTAACTTCACTCATCTTAACATAAATGCCTCTACTCATAACCGTACGCCACGGCCAATCAATATGGAACCTTGAAAATCGGTTTACAGGCTGGGAAGATGTACCCTTGTCGCTGCAAGGTGAAGCGGAAGCGCTCCATGTGGGGAAACTGTTGAAAGGGTACACGATCGATGAGGCCTACACTTCAGTGCTCCGCCGCGCCATTCATACCTTGGAAATTATCCTTGAAGAACTCAAGCTCGTCCATATTCCAGTCACCCGAACGGCGGCTTTCAATGAACGATTCTATGGTGAACTACAGGGCCTGAACAAGGCGGAGACAGAAGGCAAATTTGGCGCAGAGCAGGTGAACATTTGGCGACGAAGCTACGATATTGCACCACCGGGTGGTGAAAGCCTTAAGGATACCCTAGAACGCGTAGTTCCATATTTCAAGAACGAAGTTGAACCAAAACTGAAGGCAGGCAGAAACATATTGTTGGTGGCCCATGGAAACAGTCTCCGGGCGCTTGCCATGTATCTTGAACATATCTCAGGTGATGAAATATCGAAAGTGAACATCGGTACCGGTATTCCGCGAATTCACGAATTTGACTCTAAGCTCCACCTTGATAAGGCATTCTATCTCTGAGCAACTTTTTGATAATTTAGATTCCGTATGAAGTTCGCCACCATCGTGTCACTTGTCCTGATGACCTTGCCAAGTCCGGCTCAAAAGATTTGGTTCCAGGATGAATTTAACGACAATTCAAAAGGATGGCTGTGGAGCGACTATGATGGTCCTGAAGTAACCCGGAAAATTGCTGACGGAAAATATACCATACATCACAAGAATGACCGCATCTACTGGACGCTGGCCAGGATATGGACCGACCGAACAAAGGACTACTTCCTACAGGCTGATTTAGTCCAGATAGAAGGAAGTGACGCCAATGGATTTGGCCTGTTAGTGCTCGCACCTGAAAACAAATACTATTATTTCATCATCAATCCTTTGAAAGGCGCATGGTGGTTAGGTACTGAACAAAAAGGTGTTTGGAAAGCACTTAACCCAGCGAAAGACTGGACGAAATCCCCGCTGGTCAATCCACAAAAGCAGGTAAGCCAGCTCAGCATCCAGCGCAAAGGCGACAATTTGATCTTCATGATCAATGGCACTGAAGTGTTTTCGACGGGCCTGGATCCCGATTTCAGGGATATGATTGCAGTAGATTATTTTGGAATTGTTACTTGCGCGCCGATGAAGATCGAGATTGATAATTTTTTATTCAAGCAGGACAATGAGATCCACCTGGTTCCCAACCTCCCAAGTGGTCTTAAGAAGGTCAATCTCGGTCCGACCGTGAATAGCAAATTCATTGAAAAGACGCCGGTCATTGCGCCGGATGGAAAGACGTTGTTTTTTACGGTTCAGGGAGATCCAACTTCCATTGCAGGAAGCGATGATATTTATTATGCTACTTCGACAAATGATACCACCTGGAACCAAAAAAAAGATATTGGCCAGCCGTTGAACAATGTCTGGCCCAACAGTGTCATTTCCGTTGCTCCGGATAATAATAGTGTTGTGCTCATGCACACCTACAATCCCGATGGAACACCCAAGGCAGCGGGGATTTCCATGTCCACCAAAACCAATGAAGGTTGGTCTGTTCCGCGGGATATTCAAATCGATAATTACTACAACAAAGGCCGCTCCAATGAGTTTTGCATGTCGGCTAATCGTGAAGTATTTATTATGGCAATTCAGCGCGATGACTCTTACGGATCGAATGATCTCTATGTGAGTTTCCTCAAGGAAGGCGGAAATTATTCGACCCCAATGAATCTTGGAAGTTCTGTGAATACACCTTTATGGGAGGCATCACCTTTCCTCGCTGCGGATGGCGTCTCCTTATACTTTTCCACCTACGGCTATCCCGGATATGGTAGCGCAGACATTTTTGTAACCAAACGTCTCGACTCGACATGGACTAAATGGTCGGAGCCCCTTAATCTGGGACCGGACATCAACAGTTCATCGTGGGAAGCTTACTATTCTATACCCGCCTCGGGGCTTTATGCGTATGTTGTCTCTGAAAAAAATAGCCTGGGCGGTATTGATATCTTCAGGATCAAACTCCCTGAAGCACTCAAGCCGCGACCCGTTGTCCTGATTTATGGCAAGGTCATGAACGGCAAAACTAAAGAACCTCTTGAAGCCGATATCACATACAATTTTCTTACAACCAACAGGGAATCCGGGATTGCAACCTCCAATGTCAAAGATGGATCGTACAAGATTGTTCTTCCTGCCGGAGAAAAATACAGTTTCCTGGCCAGGAAAAATGATTTCTACTCCGTCAGTGAAAACATTGATGTCAGGGACTTAAAGATGTACCAGGAGATTGAAAGGAATTTGTACCTGGCCCCGGTGGAGGTAGGAGAGACCATTCTTCTGAATAACCTATTCTTCGATTTCAATAAATCTGAGCTCCGTCAGGAATCAACAGCAGAACTCGACAGAATGGCTGCGTTGCTTTTGGTAAATAAAGAGATGGTTGTGGAGATTTCCGGACACACCGACAATGTGGGGGGAGATGCTTACAATCAAAAACTTTCAGTCGACAGGGCAAATGCTGTAAAGCTTTACCTGGTGCGCAAAGGGACGACCGGTGATCGAATCCGCGCCGTGGGATATGGAAAAGGAAAGCCCACTGGCCCGAATGACACCGAAGCAGGGCGTCAGCGTAACAGGAGAGTGGAATTTACCATTCTGAAGAAATGACTTATGCCAGGTCAGTGACCGGAATGGTAAGCGTAAATGTGGTTCCCTTCCCTGCCGTAGAATCAGCAGTAATTTTTCCTCCAAGTCGTTGTACGGCTTCTGTGGCAATATATAAGCCTAAACCTGATCCATGGGCGTGGGCATGAGCCTGGAAAAACATGTCGAAAATTTTTGGCAAGTGTTCAGACTCAATACCAATACCGTTGTCTTCCACTGAAAGAATCCATTCATTATTTTGGACAGTAGAACGGATATTGATGAATGAATCTTTTGAGGGGTCGCTGTATTTGATGGAATTGGTAATCATGTTGGTCACAATGACCTTGATCCTGTCCCGATCGGTCACTACTTCAAGGTCTGCCGCTACCTCAGTATTAATCCGTATGCGGTCAAGACCAGCCATATGATCCAGGCCTGCTAATACCTCATCCAGCATTGGAAGAAGGCACATGCGTTTTATTTTCAATTCAGTACGGGCATTGCGAGAATAGTCAAGGATTTCCCGAATAAAGTCATCGAGCGTATTGGCACGGTCCCCGATCAACTTGACGATGGAAGCCTTTTCAGCAGGATCAAGTGACAGGTCATACACATGGGTAAGACCCATAATGGAACTTAGCGGTGCCCGCAAGTCGTGAGATACACTGCACACAAATTGATCAAGTTCGCGGTTAGCCTTTACCAACAGACTATTCTGCAGTAATATTTTCTCCTCAGCAAGTTTCCTGTCATTGATGTCAATGATTGACCCAATTGTAACTAATGGTTTTCCAAATTCATCAAATCTTGTGTTGCCGCTGTCCAGAAACCAATTATAATCTCCTGTCTTTTTTCTCATCCTAAGCTCATTGAAGTAGGGTACCCTGGTGTCATGGTGTCGCCTGATCATTTCGGGAATACGCGCCAGATCATCAGGGTGTACCAGGTCATGGCAATAGGCCAAAGTCACGCTCTTCAATTCGTTTTCCTTGTATCCCATTAATCTTTTCCAGGTGGCATTAACGAACATTGATTGGTCACGTGGGTGCCATTCGTATATACCTGCATTCACCGTCTCTACCACCATTTCATTTTGCTCCCGGCTTTTCTTTAATTCAACAGTAGTCCCCACCAATTCAGTTTCTGATCGATGATTAATGTTAATCAACGACCAAACTATAAATACACAGGTAATCATTGCGATAAAAAAATTGATCGTAAAGTAAAGGCTGATGGCTTTTTCGTCATATGCCATCGGCTTCATCACAGAAAATTCTCCCCAGTAGGAAAGCAAGAAAAGGGCAAGGGAGAGGCTGGTAAATAATAGTGCGTATTTAATCTTCCTGTACCCCATCAGAGAAAATGCCGAAAGGCTGATGCAGATAAAAAAGTTATAGATTCCTGTGCGGTATACATCACTGGAGGCAAAAATAAAAATCAATAAATTGATGGTAACCAGGAAAAGCAGGTTGGCCAGGAGAAATCTGTGCTTCTTGTTAAGCTCCAGGGTAGTGATCGATGAAATAATGACGACGACGTAGAAGGGCAGCCCC
>JANYHW010000197.1 GCA_025358885.1 Cytophagales bacterium
CCGCCTCAACATGGTCCTTTATTTTGATGTAATCAATGGTGCTCCGGGTGCCAATGATCCGTTTGTGGACGTTCGTATTTTCCGTATGACGGATAATGCTGTCATGATGGATATACGGTTGATCCGGGTATCTGAAACGAATGTTGACTATACCCAGCCCTCTTGTTCTCACGGCGAGCTGATTACATCAAAGAAACTTTATACTGCCGATATTACCCTTGCAGGCGACAGGTTCAACAGTGCAGGAGGATATTACATTGCGTATGAACGCTGTTGCAGGAACTATACCATTTCCAATATCTTCAGCGAAGACCCCACCCGGGGAGGCGTCAACTATGCCGGTCAGACATTCTATCTTGAATTTCCCGCTGTGGTAGGAGCGGACGGACAGCCATTTGTAGATTCAACCCCCCGGCTTTTTCCACCGCTCAATGATTTCGGCTGCCCACGTCGTCCTTACTACACCGACTTTGGTGGAACGGATGATGACGGCGACTCCCTGGTATATTCCCTCGTTACACCCCTGAACACAAAGACATCGGAAGCTCTGCCACCTGGTGGAGTACCGCGGCCTCGTCCGTATCCCGATGTGAATTGGCGTGCACCCTACAGCCTGACTAATATTCTCAATGGTCATCCCGACCTGCGTATCAGCCGTGACGGATTCCTTACGGTCTCCCCCTCATTACAAGGATTGTTTGCTTTTGCTGTCAAGGTAGAGGAGTATCGGAATAAAGTAAAGATTGGCGAAACACGCCGCGACTTCCAGATGCTTGTCGTCGACGCATGTCCCGTCGCACAGCCTCCGCAGATTTTAGGAAAAAAACTGACGGATGCCTCCTATACCTATAGCGATGTGATGAATGTCTCGTTTGCTAATACAGTTGCGGATGGACAGCGATGCATACAAGTTCAGGTTTCCGACCCGGACTCACAAAGCCCGGATGATAACTTTCAGGAGAAAGTGAGGATCAAAGCCATTGCGCTGAATTTCAAGAAGGAACTCTCCGGCATATTGCCGAGCGTCACCAATGCAACCCTAACCAATGGAAGCACGGCCGAGTTCAGTATTTGTTTTCCGGCCTGTCCCTATTTTCTGGGCGGTCCGGTGCAGATCGGAATCATCGCGATGGACGATGCTTGCAGTCTGCCCCTTACGGATACATTGAAGATTAATCTTACGGTTGAGCCGCCGCTCAATCACAAACCTTATTTTACATCTACCAACCCCGTCACAGCCACACTTGCGGAGGGAACCGAGCAGGCCTGGCCCTGGCAAGTGGTGGACGACGACAATGATCCACTGCTGGTCTCCGTGATTACCAGCGGTTTCGTTCTGAAAGATGCGGGCATGACTTTTTCAACATTCAATCAACAGAATGGCGCCGCCAACGGTGAGTTGAAGTGGGATGCCTTTTGTAATATTTATGATTTCACCAAACGAACAGCCTTTCAGGTACGGGTGCAGGTGGAAGACCAGGACAAGTGCTTGTTGCCGGATCCGGCAAAGGCAGTCTACAATTTGAATGTGATTCTTCCGGGTAATGCAAGTCCCACCATTGATACCGATCTCACTCCGGCGACCAGGGAGCGGCATGTCACCGGCATCACAAGGAGACTTACCGAATCCCTTTCGTTCAAGGTTACCGGCCAGGACCTTACCGACAATGATTATCTCGTGCTCTCCGCGGGTGGTGCCGATTTCAAGCTTGCCGACTATGGGGTAGTAATCGATGCCTCTTCTTCAAAGGCCAACGGTTTGGTGAACTCCACATTTCAATGGACAATCAAATGTGGTTCCATCGACCTGAAGAAGAAGGACACCTTTGATTTTCAGTTCATTGTAGTGGACAACGCCAATAAATGCCGATTCTACAAAGCTGACACCGTGGACGTGGAAATGAAAATTCTTCCACCACTAAATCAGGCCCCCCACATTACGGTGACAAATAAAAATATCGCCGCCACTACTTTATCCAACAATGCTATCAGTACAATACGGGGAACGCCCATTGAATTGCTAATCACCGGCACCGATCCCGATACGCAACCCGACAAAGACAACCTCGTACTTGACCTGATCAAGATTGATGGCAACGCTGAGCCGAAGGGATATGCATTTGTTCCAGTGGCAGGCAAGAGTCCGGTACAGTCCACCTTTAGCTGGCAACCCGATTGTTCGATTTATGAAGAGGGTGTATATGAGAATGATTATTCCCTCACTTTCAGGGTTCAGGATGATCATTGTCTCACTGCCAAGAAGGATTCGGTGACCATCAAGCTCAAGATCAAGGATATTGACGGTTCGGACACGAATTTTCTGCCGCCCAATTTCTTTTCACCCAACGGAGACAATGTCAATGATTTCTTTGCCATGGAAACTAAGGATCCGGTGACGGGGGAACTCAAGAATATTTTACCCAATGACAACTGTTATTCCCAATTTGAATCCGTTCGTATCTACAACCGCTGGGGGAACCCGGTATTCCAGAGTGGCGACCGGAATTTTAAGTGGTACGGGGTCGGAGAGTCGGCGGGCGTGTATTATTATTTTATTAAGTTCAGCAGGAAGGAATACCGGGGGTCGTTGTCACTGAGGTACTAGCGTGAGTCGGAGAGTACCGAACCCGCTCCTCACACCATTTACTCATATGTTTTGCTTCTGAAAGAAGAATGAAGAATTCCCTAACCATCTTGAGTTTCATTGCAGTGCTTGCAGCACTCACCTCTTGCTCAAGCAATGACCCGATGAAGCAGACCGTGTCCAAATCCTACCTCACCGAGTTGAATATACCCGGTGATATTGAAGACCGTATTCAATACAGTGACGATACCACCATCAGTCAGATTGATGTGTACTACCAGGGTAAACTATTGAGAACAAATAAGTTTCAATGGAATACGGACCGATCGCTGATCGTATATTCTTATTCCCCTGCAGGTGCCTTGACCGAAAGTCGTAAGATTTCGTTTTCGGGCGGCTGGATTTCGGGTATCGATGTGAGCACAGCCGGCTCCACATTAGGTCCATCCAGTAACAGCACTTTCACATTTTATCTCACCCAACAGAAACAGCTTTCTTACTATACTGATGTTCAGGAGTTGTACAATTATCCGAAAGTGGTTGAACGCGGTGATGTGACCTGGAAGAGCGATGGTCTGGACCTTATCATCAGGGACAATTCCGGCGCACAGACAGGGGTCTACTCGCTTCACACGGCAGGCACTACCGATAGCTCACCCTGGCTAAAGCTCAAGCCTGAAATAATGGGTACCACTTCGATTGATCAGCTGCATGTGATTCATTTTTTTGTTTCAAATACGATCACTTCGATGGGCGCATACACCTATGACCAGCAAGTGAATGATGCCACAGGGAATGTACTCAGTATCCGACGCACTTCAGTGTCCAATGGGACAATTGACTTTTTCAAGTTTAACTGGAAGGTTGTGACGGGGAAGTAGTTGGGAGGTTTGAACTGGCTAAAAAATATTTCTTCCCGATTTAATGTATCATATTATTGGATCGCCTTGATGAGTTTCGCAGGCAACACCGCCAACGATGACATTCGTAGGCACGTCTTTATTGACGATCGCTCCGGCAGCAACAATGGAATTTTCACCGACGGTGACACCTGGCAATATTGTTGCCCCTGCCCCGATCCAGACATTTCTTTTAATCAGGATGGATTTCAATTCAAGGTGTTTCCTTTGCGAAGGGTCAATTGGGTGATTCTCCGTGATAAGATTCACTTTCGGTCCTATCTGTACGTCATCTTCAATTATAATACCACCCAAATCCTGAAAAGTGCCGGCATGATTGATAAATACATTTTGCCGATCTTGATGTGTTTGCCAAAATTCGTGTGGAAAGGAACAAATACTACCGTGCTTTTATCAATCTTATTCCCGATAATTTCACTCAGGCGCTCACGAGTCTGATCAACGTCCTCTGAGGTGTTGAGCGTTGCTGAGAGTCGGATCGTTCTGGAGACAACTTCCCACATCTCACCTCTTTGTGGATCATCGTTTCGAAGTATCCCTCCCGCAAGCATTCTTTCAAATATGTCCATCTTATCGTACGTGTTGTATATCGCACATAACCCTGACATTCCCGAGGAAAAGACGCCATCAGTATTGATGGTGTCAATTGAAAAAATATTTATTAAATACTATTTTTTCTGTTTCAACACTTGCCCGTAGGTAGGCAATTGCTGCATGATGTTCGCTCTGGCTAGCGTGAGATAATATGTTTCAGCCTGATAGAACTGAATTGCCAGCGAAGCGCTGGTAGCAGCTTTCACTTTGTCGTAATACTGCTGCAGGAGTTTTTCCTGTGCAACCCTGGTTTCAAAAAAACTTTTGGCCAATTCATCCGCGGTCTTATCATCCATTTTGTCGTAAGCTTTGATGAACTTCTCAACGGATTGAATGCGTTCCTTTCTAAGTTTTTTCTGATCCTGCTCGAATGTAGCGTACACCTTCCAAAAGTTTGCTGAATCTTTCGATGTAATGTTTACCAATTCTTTAACCAGGTCCCTCTTCTGAACACCAAGGAGTGTCACGATGGCATCGAGTTCATCGTTGCTGACAGCCTGAGAAAGCGAGGAGAGTGACAGGCTCAGAAAAAACGCAGTCACTAGTACAATTTTCAATTTCATGATGATTTTTTTAATGTGGTGTAATGATTTGACAAGTGATCAAAAATAAATCTTTTTTATTTAATCGACTGCGTTGGACCCGTTTCCATGTTTTTCGGCAGTTTAGTCCCTGTCGAATTATGCCAGGCCGTAGCCACTATGTCTAAATATGAGAAGAACAATATGATTACTCAGTCTTTACTCCAACATAGAATCCCCAGGTTTGGCTGCCGCTTTGTGCAAGATTAAGGAGAGTAGAGATTCCGGGAGCAAATTGGCTGTAATGCGCAACACTGTACACCAGCCGAAAATGCGGACGGCTGCAAACGTCGCGTTTGCCATTGGGAACGATCGTGGGCGCGATGCTCACCTTGAACATCTGGCGCAGGGTCCTGCGTGCCATCATTTCGCGATGCAAAATTCACTTCGTGTAGAAAATGCAGCCAGTCTTTAATATTCCAGGTGGCCCGCGCACCGACCACCATGCCAATTTTTTGATTAGATAGCATCTTGCCGTGATAGTCCGGTGTTCTGTTCAGGCTGTCACTGGCGCCGTGACTGCATGAAGACGGTATAGGCATTAACTGAATAACGCTTACTCATATTCAAAGCACACTGGCTGTTGCAGCAAATGACCACGCCTTTCTGAAGTCTTTTGTCTACATGTCTGGTCCGCTTATGTCAGAAACGTTTTGCTTCCACCACCATCCACGCCATTGGCGATGTCCGATCCAAAATCTGACGCTGACATCGAAGAAAGAACCGGGCCTAATTGTGGCAAGCTGTTTCTGCTGCTTTACGCCAAGTACATATCCGTAGTCTGCAGGATAGTTATTGACAGAGGTGGTGTCCGAGGCTGTGCCCGTTGCCAGCCGGTGATATTCCCCCAACAGTTTGACATAAGATGATTATTCGTTGATCGCCCAGTCATTGCGCGAACTCCGGTGTTACCCACAGCGTTAATTCCTGGTGGACGATTGAGTTATTGAAGGTAGGTCCAGCAAGACCCTCCCCCACATCGAGTTACAAAATTGGCGATTGTCATAAACGATTGTTTTAAACAGTTGTTTTGTATTGTGATGGTGTTTTTCTTAAATTTCCCACAAGCCCGTCAACCATGCCCCGTACACAAAAGAAATCGATCTCAGCAGAGATCAGAATAAAGGAAGCCGCACATAAAGTCTTCCTGGCCAAAGGATTTTCTGCGACGACAGTGCGGGATGTGGCAAAGGACGCAAACACGAATGTCGCATCCGTGAGCTACTATTTCGGCAGCAAAAAGGAGTTATTTAATGTGGTCATGCTGGAAAAACTCGGGTTGCTCATCGGAGCTCTGGCTCCCATCGTTAACAATGAATCCACCACACTCGAGGAGAAAATCGACGGCATCGTGAATTCTTATATTGAATTCCTCAAAAAAAATCCCGACCTGATCACCTTTACGATGAATGAAATCCGAAAGGAGAATTTCGAATTCATCCCAAGGATTGGCGTCAGCAAGCTTGCTTATCAATCCCCCTTCATGAGACAATTGAAAGCGGAATACGGGACCATCAATCCCATTCATTTCCAAGTCACCCTGATAAGCATGATCGTTTTTCCCTTTGTGGCCAAACCCATGATGGTTCAGTCTGGACTGACCAATGAGAAGATGTTTCACAAAATGATGGAGGAGCGAAAACTCCTGATTCCTTTTTGGTTTAAGGCCATGCTGAAAAACAAATGAACTATTTAAAGACTTTTTATTTGAATAATTTAACCAGGCAGAATATGATCAGGGTAAGCATAGTCGTTGTAATGTATCTACTGGCGTTTGCTGGTAGCGCACCAGCACAGACGCTCATCATCGACAGCTGTTACGCGATGGCGACAAGAAACTATCCATTGATCAAGCAATATGAGCTTATCGAAAAGACAAAGGAGTATACGCTCAGCAATGCTGGCAAAGCTTACCTGCCGCAATTAAGCATCACGGCGATAGAAGGCTACGTCGCGGGTTTGCCTTCATTGGGTGGAGGCGTACCCGGTACCGAGTCAAAAAGCAGCGACGGGTTTAAATTCATTGGCCTGGCCCAATTGAACCAGGTGATCTGGGATGGTGGCGCAACCAAAACGCAAAAGAAAATTATTGCCGCTTCATCGGAGACGGACAAAGCCTCAATTGATATAGCGATATATGATCTGCATTCCAGGGTAAACCAACTTTATTACGGTATCCTGCTCGTGGATGAGCAGCTAGCGCAATTGGAAATACAGAACACCATACTCGGCAACAATATCAATCGCCTGAAGCAACTGAATGAAAATGGCCTTGCGTTCAAAACCGATCTCGATGAAATACGCGTTGAGCAGTTGAAGCTGAATCAGAAGAAAAAGGAGCTCAAGTACATACGTGAAGGATATGCTACGATGCTTTCGCTTTTGATCGGCGCCAAGCTCGACGAACGGACAACCCTGGAACGGCCTGCGTTAAGCGAGCCCGTAGCTGTGTTGCAGATCATGCGCCCCGAACTCTCTTTATATGGAAGTCAGCGCAAGCTGGTTGAAGAGCAAGCGGGCATGAGGCGGGTCGGTTTGATGCCGAAGGTCGGTGTGTTGGGCGCGGCTGTCGTGCTCGCTCCCGGAGTAGGCATTGGCAACAGCACTATTTCGTCTCTAGCCGTGGCGGGCCTGAGCGCCTCGTGGAATATCAGCGGGATATACAAAAGTGGAAATGACAAGCAACTCACCCAACAGTCGTTGTATAGAATCAACGTCCAGGAGGAGACTTTTTTATTCAACACCAAGCTCCAGATGACCCAGACAACTTCTAACATAACCAAACAAAAGGCAATACTCTCTGACGACGAAGAGATCGTCACCCTCAGAAAAAGCATACGCGAAAGCTACCAACTGAAATATGACGCCGGCGCAGGTACTTTAATGGAGCTTTTGAATGCAACGGAAAACGAAAGCGACGCCCGTGCGCAAAAAGCTTTGCATGAAATGCAATTACTGATGACGTTCTCTGAATATAAAATGACCACCGGAAACATAAAATAATCCGCATGAAAAAAAATAACCTGTTCGCCCTGATCCTATCGCTGGCTGTTGTGTCGTGTGATAAGAGCGCCCAACATGATGCCTCAGGTTCGTTTGAAGCCGTGGAGACCATGATATCGGCCGAAGCCAATGGAAAAATACTTCAACTGAATATCGAAGAGGGTCAGGAGTTGAAGCCGGGGCAGGTCATTGGTTATATCGACAGCACGCAATTGTACACCCGCAAGCTACAGTTGATACAAAATAAAAAAGCGATCCTGAGTGGTCGCCCTCAGGCCAGCGTACAAACCGAGGCGTTGAAGAAAGAGCTTGCCAATGCCATCATCAATCGCGACAGAACAAAGAAGCTTGTCATCGGCGGTATCGCTACTCAAAAGCAGTTAGACGATGCTGACGCTGCAGTGGCAACCCTGCAAGCCAGGATCAGCGCACAGGAAAGTTCACTCAACACCACAACCTCTTCGTTGAATGAACAAGCCAGTACAGTAGATGCGCAGCTACAAGAAGTAAATGATCAGCTGAGGAAATGTAAAATCATCAACCCGGTTAAGGGTACGGTCCTGATCAAATACGCCGAACAATTCGAAATGGCTGCTGTTGTAGGCAAACCGTTGTATAAAATTGCAGACCTCTCGGAGATCATTCTCCGCGCATACATTACGGGTGACCAGTTGCCGCAGGTGAAACTTGATCAACCCGTAAAAGTATTTATTGACGATGGGAAAGGCGGTTATAAAGAGTCGGGAGGGACTGTTATTTGGATAAATAACAAATCCGAGTTCACCCCAAAAACAATTCAAACCAAGAATGAACGTGCTAATCTTGTCTACGCCATCAAAGTAAAAGTTATCAACGACGGCACGTACAAAATTGGAATGTATGGCGAAATCCAATTCAACGAACCAGCAGTCGGCAACAAATAAGATCATGAATCGATAATGGTCGAACTGCAAAACATTGTAAAGACGTATAACAAAGGCGAAATAAAAGCCGTGAACAACGTTTCGCTCTCGGTGGAAAAGGGTGAGTTGTTTGGACTGATTGGACCAGACGGTGCCGGAAAAACGAGCATCTTCCGGATCCTCACCACGTTGCTGCCGCCAGATAGCGGTGTCGCCACTGTGATGGGTTTGGATACGGTAAAAGATTATCGGGAGATTCG
>JANYHW010000206.1 GCA_025358885.1 Cytophagales bacterium
ACCTCTTCTTTAGCTTAAGAGAGAAAATGCGTCAGACATTTATCATTGTCACCCACAACCAGGAATTTGCCAACATGGCCGACAGAAAATTGGAAATGCGGGATGGTGTTATTCAACCTCAACCCTGACCCTCTCCTGAAAGGAGAGGGGGGATGAGATTGAAATTTCTTCCACTAACGCCAGCCCTTTCTCATTGATCCCAGTAATTCTTACTTCCTCCATTTCATTGATCATCAGAGGATCATATTTGGCGCTTACGCGGATATAGTTCTCCGTGTAGCCGTGCATTCTGCCATCCTCAATATCATTTTCAAAGAGAACGGTTTGGTGTGAATGAATATTCTCCTGGTAGAAAGCCAATCGCTTCTTGTCAGAAAGAATGTGGAGCATGCGAGACCGCTCTTGTCTGTCTTTTGTCGGCACTACACCAGGTAGTCCGGCGGCTACAGTGCCCTCCCGTTCGGAATACGTAAATACATGCAGGTAGGAGACATTAAGCTCATTGAGAAAATGATAGGTTTCAAGAAAATCATCATTTGTCTCTCCCGGGAACCCGACAATTACATCTACCCCAATACAAGCATCAGGCATGTAGGTCTTGATGGTCTTAACACGATCGACATACAATTCACGCTGATAACGTCGCCTCATTAATTTCAGGATCTTGTTCGAGCCCGACTGAAGAGGGATATGGAAATGTGGAACAAATCGTTTCGAAATAGAAACAAACTGTATGATATCGTCAGAAAGGAGATTGGGTTCTATCGACGAAATTCGAAATCGCTCAATACCTTCTACTTCATCGAGTGCCTTAACCAGGTCCGCGAATCGCTCTTTTCTCACTCCGTCCTCAATACCAAAATCACCTGTATTCACACCTGTCAATACGATTTCTTTCACTTCGGTGGTAGCGATCTTTCTTGCTGTTTTAACAACATTCTCTATGGTATCGCTGCGGCTATTCCCACGCGCCATGGGAATGGTACAAAAGGCACAGGAATAGTCACACCCATCCTGCACCTTCAGAAAAGAGCGTGTTCGATCAAGAAGGGAATATGAATTGTTAAAGCTTCTTGCCTCATTAACAACGGTTGACAGTACCACTGGATTGGGTTTTCGTACGAAGCTTCCCAGTAATTCGATTAACCTGAATTTCTCAGAGGCACCAAGGACGGCGTCGACCCCCGGGATTTCAGATATTTCTTTCGGTTTGAGCTGAGCGTAACATCCGATAATGGCCACGTAGGCATTCGGCGCAATGGCCCTTGCCTCCCGCACTACTTTGCGGCACTTCCTGTCAGCATTTTCGGTGACTGAGCAGGTATTGATAATGAAGATATCCGGGGTGTCGTGAAATTCAACTTTTCTGTAGCCGGCCTCCTCAAATTTCCTTGAAATGGTAGATGTCTCTGAGTAATTCAGCTTGCATCCAAGGGTATAGAAGGCAACTTTTTTCATTTCCGTCGCAAAGATAATAGAGAATAGTCTGTTGTGTCTGCAAACGCCTGGGTAAGGAATCAGGTCAGGAGCCTGCGATGATAGTTGACCTGACCCAGGTGGTAGCTGAAATGGGCCGTCAGGTGGACCAGGAAGAAAAGTGTGGTCATGGGCTTGCCAAATACATCAATGGGATATTCTGATTCCAGTTGGGATTCGGTCACGTTGGGGAGAGTTTGTTCCACGGCAACCTTTGCTGCATTAATTTCTTTTAACAGATCCGGGAGGGAAAGCCCATTCGCGGCGAATTCATACTCACGATTCCTCACATACTTCGTTTTTCCCAGCACCGCTCCAATATAGTGCTGCAGGTTTCCACATAAGTGAAGGCATAAGTTCCCAGCCGGATTTTTTATTTCTTTCCCGGTCTTCCAAATCGAAGATTCATCCGGATAAAGCTTTAGTTCGGCTTCAAGTTTGCTGAGATCTCTGATCAGTACTTCCTGAATGGAACCCATTATGATGTTTCTCATCGGATCATTGATTTCTCTATGGCCTTAATCTTTTCATCCAGGTGTAACGTAGCGAGTACAAAGTTTTCCGGATTTGACATCCGCAGGTTTACACTGATATAGAACTTAATCTTAGGCTCAGTACCTGAAGGCCGGACGGATATTTTTCCACCCTCCCAGGTAAAGAATTGAAGCACATCAGACTTCGGCAGGTGAATGGGTCTGATTCGACCGTTGAGTAGATTTTTTTCGGTGCTTGTCTGATAATCAAGTACCCTGATAACTTTTTGGCCTGCAATGACGTGCGGTGGATTGCTGCGGAACTGTTCCATCATGTATTTGATCTGCAGTTCTCCTTCTGCACCCTTGCGAACTAGATTAACCTGGCCTTCTCGATAAAGTCCGAATTCGAAGTAATGCTGCACCAGCCATGAATAAAGGCTTTTCCCTTCATCTTTGGCGGCAGCAGCCATCGCGGCAAAGAATGCGCAGGCAGATACAGCATCCTTGTCTCTGACAAAATCGCCCACCATGTACCCATAACTCTCTTCGCCAGCGGCAATGAATTTCTTTTTGCCCTCATTTTCCCTAATCAATTGAGCCACGTATTTGAATCCAGTCAGGGTATTAATGCATTCCACACCTATTTGCTCTGCCATTCGATCGATCAATTCTGTTGTTACGATCGTTTTAACAATATAGGCCTTGTTCTTATCCTTGAGGTTTTTAAGGATGAACCACATCATCAAGCTGAGGGCCTGGTTGCCATTGAGTAGAAAGAATTCTCCGGCATCGTTTTGGATGCCAATCCCGACACGGTCTGTATCCGGGTCGGTGGCCATTACGAGGTCGGCGCGGATTGCCTTGGCCTTTTTCAAAGCAAGATCCAGGGCTGATCTTTCCTCCGGATTGGGAGAGGAGATAGTTGGAAAATTTCCATCAGGCACCCGCTGCTCTTCAATGACGGTGATATTTTCAAACCCCAACCTTTTGAGGCATTCGGGAACCATCGTAATCCCTGCACCATGAAGACTTGAGTAGACGATGGAAATGTTTTTTTGATTGCGTATGCTTTCCTGTCTGGGGATCAACTTCAACACTTCATGGTAGTAAGCTTCTTCCACCTCTGGTCCGATCATTTTTATTTTTGTCGGGTCAGGTGTGAATTTGACCTGGCTGAAATTGGTGATAGCATTCACTTCATGTATCACATTTTTGTCATGGGGAGGGATCAATTGGGCACCATCATTCCAGTAGGCTTTGTAGCCATTGTATTCTTTTGGATTGTGAGAGGCCGTGATGACTACTCCGGATTGACATTTGAGATATCGGATGGCGAACGAAAGGAGTGGAGTCGGCCGCAGCTCCGGGAAAAGATGCACAATTATTCCGTTGGCAGAAAAGACATTGGCAGTCACCTGCGCAAGCGCCTTGCTGTTATTCCGGCAATCGTACGCGATGGCTACCTGAATTGCCTGTCCGGGCAGTGACTTTTTGAGGTAGTTAGCAAGTCCCTGGGTTGCAGAGCCGATGGTATATTGATTGATGCAATTGGATCCAACGCCCATAATTCCGCGGAGGCCGCCGGTACCGAATTCCATATTCTTGTAGAAACTATCAATCAATTGCCTGGGATCCTCCTTATCCAAAAGGGCCTGGATCTGCTTCTTTGAGTCTGGGTCGATCCCATTGCTCAACCACTCCTCTGCCTTGGCTTTAGATTGTTTTAGTAAGTCGATACTCATAATTCGTTCATTGATGATCCTGAGCTATTTATAGTCTTCCCTGACAGGGCTAAATACATCCAAAATTTTGCAGGCTGTTAGTGCACGACCTGAGTGAGTGGAATAGGAAGGGATCGTGGCGATGGTTCCAGGGGTAAGGACTTGCACTATTCCATCAATGGTCAGTTCAAATTCTCCTTCGAGTACGTTTGCCACTTGTTCGTGCATATGATTATGAGCTGGCAGCGAACTCCCCTTGTCTATTTCCCAAAAGGCAAAGGTCATCCGTTCAGTGTGAATAAATATTCCATGAAATCCAGGAAATACTTCCTTTGATTTCTGCTTTATAAGGTCATAAAACATGGAAGATGGGTTATAAATTTCCGCGCAGTTCCTGTTCGCGCTCGATGGACTCAAAGAGCGCCTTGAAATTTCCCTTGCCGAATGACTTGGCTCCATTCCTTTCGATGATTTCAAAAAACAAGGTGGGTCTGTCCTGGACGGGCTTGGTAAAGATTTGCAAAAGATATCCTTCTTCGTCACGGTCGATAAGTATGTTCTGCTTTTTCAGTTCATGCAAGTCTTCATTTATCTTCCCAACACGCTTGATCACATCTTCATAGTAACTATCTGGTACATACAGGAACTCAACTCCACGGGCCCTAAGTTCACTTACCGTCTTGATGATGTCGTCAGTTGCGATGGCAATGTGTTGAACCCCTGGTCCTTTATAGAAATCAAGGTATTCCTCAATTTGTGATTTCTTTTTTCCGGGGGCTGGTTCATTAATCGGAAATTTTATATAGCCATTGCCATTGGCCACCACTTTAGACATGAGGGCGCTGTATTCCGTCGAGATGTCACTATCATCAAATGTCACGAGCAACTTAAAGCCCATGACCTTTTCGTAGAAGTCGATCCAATAATTCATTTTTCCCAATTCCACGTTGCCCACACAATGATCCACATGTTTCAGGCCTATTGGGGCGGGCTTGAAAGATCCTTTGATTGATTTGTAACCTGGGAGAAATGACCCTTTGTAGTTTTTGCGTTCCACAAAAGTGTGGACAGTCTCTCCGTAAGTGTGAATGGAAGAGATTACCACTTCACCAAACTCGTCACGTAAGGTTTGCGGGGCAAAGGCGGGCTGCGCTCCACGCACTACAGTTTCGTTAAATGATTTTGAGGCATCGTCTACCCAAAGGGCAAGGACCTTTACTCCATCCCCATGCTTCTTCACATGCTCCGTAATCTCTCCTCCCGGTTGGAGAGAAGAAGTTAGCACGAGGCGAATCTTGTCCTGTTGCAATACATAGGATGCCCTGTCACGAACGCCAGTTTCCGGACCAGCATAGGCAACGAGGTTAAATCCGAAGCAATGCTGGTAAAAGAGAGAGGCTTGCTTGGCATTGCCCACATAGAACTCAATATGGTCTGTCCCGTTGATGGGCAAAAAGTCCTGTTTCATTTCCGGCATCGTTTGAACAGCCAAAATTAACTATTCGGGAGGTTTGTTTAAATATCTGACCGCATTTCTCTTTATCTTGGCAAAATTTTGAAAAATGGACGTTATAGCAATAGATAAGGCTCTGCAAGAGATAATCAAAAGCCGCCTTGAACTGGCAACTCTCGATTATAGTGACGCCCGGTACGACGACCTTGAGGAGAAGCTTCATGAGTTGGAGGACTCCTTCCAAGATGCGTATGGTGACGAACTTGAAAGTGCTTTGCAGGAGGTACATGATGAGTTTTGCCCTGACACTGATGTGCTGGTACCAATTGCCTACATAGCCAAATCCTACATCGTTTCTGGCGAGAATCAATTTTCAGTTGCTCCCACCGAAGGAGTATTTGTCGAGATGGACGATTATCCGGGCAGAGAAACCAAACTCGTTATTGTGCCCGGACCGGTGCGCATCATCCTCAATATTGGGAATGATAAGCAGCAGGTGGTATGGACGGCGAAATAATTGATCGCCCCCTAAAGTAGTGACTAAGCAAATCCGAGTTTAGGTCTTACCCGTGCGAGGGTTGCTCGCGCAATTAGCCTGGCCCTTGCTTCTCCCTCTTCAAGTTTCTTATCCACTTCCTCCGGGTGGGTGATGAGGTATTGAAATATCTCCCGTTCCTTTTTATAGGTCTCTACCAGTAAGGTGAGTAATTCCTGCTTGGCATGCCCATAACCAAAATTCCCGGCAAGGTATTTTTTCCGAAGAGCTTCGGTCTGTTCGGGAGAGGCGACTAATTTGTATATAGCAAAAACATTGTCTTTGTCCGGATTTTTGGGTGACTCCATTGGGGTGCTGTCCGTAACAATAGACATCACCTGTTTTTTTAGCTCCTTCTCCGGGAGAAAGATATCAATGATGTTACCATAAGATTTGCTCATCTTATTGCCGTCGGTGCCGGGTATTGTCATCACCTGTTCCTCGATTTGCGCCTCAGGAATAACAAAGGTCTCACCATATTGCTTGTTAAAAGCGGCAGCAATATCTCTTGAGATCTCGACATGTTGCTTTTGGTCTTTGCCTACCGGGACAATGTTGGCATCATAGAGGATGATATCACTGGTCATCAGCACAGGATATAAAAAGATTCCTGCATTGACATCCGACAGGCGATCCGCCTTTTCCTTGAAAGAGACAGCGTTTGATAACATGGGATATGGCGTAAAGCAACTTAGATACCACGTCAGCTCGCACACTTCAGGTATCCGGCTTTGGCGGTAGAATAGATTTTTTTCTGTATCAAATCCAAAGGCCAGCCAGGCGGCAGCGACGGCTAAGGTGTTGTGCTTTCTTTGTTCACTGTCTTTGATAGAGGTAAGTGAGTGAAGGTCAGCGATGAAGAAAAAAGCATCATTCCCTGACTTCCTGGACAATTTGATTCCGGGAATAATGGCCCCAAGAAGGTTGCCGAGGTGAGGTAGCCCGCTGCTTTGTATCCCTGTAAGAATTCTGGCCATTATGCTGCAAATAAAGGATGGTTAAAGCAAATACCATTATTTTTGCTGGAATTTTGTTCTATGATGAAGTGGATGGTGTTGAATTTGCTGCTGTTTGCTTTTCCGTGCTGGTGCCAGCAACTGGATCCGTTGGTATTCAGGGAAAAGACATTCGACTTTGGTGAGATCAGGGAGGATCAAGGTCTCGCCGTCCATGAGTTTGTATTTACCAACAATAGCGGGCGACCGGTGAAAATTCTTTCCGTGGATGCCTCATGTGGCTGTACCACTTCCGGCTGGTCGAAGGAACCTGTCCCGACGGGCAAGACAGGATTTATCAAAGCAAGTTTCAATCCACGAGGAAGACCGGGATATTTCAGTAAATCACTTTCTCTACTTACGGACCTCGATCCCAATTTGATTATACTTCAGGTAAAGGGTGAGGTTGCTGGAAATGAGGTGAATCCAGTGAATGAATTTCCCGTAGCCATGGGTAATCTTCACTTCAAGACCCGATCCTTCGCATTCGGCAAAGTTTTTATCAACAGGGATCCTGTTCGAAAGGAATTTCCCTTTAAGAATGAAGGCACAGCGGCAATCAAGCTACTCTCCGTTTCGAAGCCTGCCTATCTCGAAGTAGAGGTCCCTTCAAGCATGGGACCAAGTGAAACGGGTATTGTTAGAATTACTTTTAATGGCCGCATGAAAAATCAGTATGGCTTTACCTCAGACAACATACAGATCATGACGGATGATCCATTGATGGAGAGGGTCTCCATGTCAGTATTTGCGTCCCTTGAGGAATATTATGCTGCACCTGCGGGCGAAGAGATTCTTACCGTGCCGATATTGCTGGTAAAAGAGCAAAGTCTTGACCTTGGCCATTTCAAGTCAAATGCGACCCTTGAGCGACCGGTTACTTTAAAGAACCTTGGCAAAAGGGATGTGCAGATCAAGGCCGTGCTTGGAAATTGTGCGTGTATTTCAGCAATAGTGGATGCGAATGTAATCCGGGGAGGCGACTCGACCGTGTTAAGAATCTCGTTCCGGCCACAGAACAGGGGAGGGACACAGCAAAAAGCAATTACCATTTATTCAAATGACCCCAGGAATCCGGTTCAAAGGATTGATGTACTGGCATTCATAGAAGACTGAAATCAAGCCTTATGTGAAGGCGGGGATGCCTGTGATTTCATTTCCCAATATCAACAAATGTATGTCATGGGTGCCTTCATAGGTCACCACAGATTCCAGGTTCATCATGTGGCGCATGATGGAGTATTCCCCGGTGATCCCCATCCCGCCATGAATTTGCCTTGCCTCCCTGGCAATCTCCAGGGCGATCTGAACATTGTTTCGCTTGGCCAGAGAGATTTGTGGAGTGGTAGCTTTTCCTTCATTCATTAGTGTACCCAACCTCCACACCAGGAGTTGGGCCTTGGTGATCTCCGTCAGCATCTCGGAGAGTTTTTTCTGAACAAGTTGAAATGAACCAATGGGTTTGCCAAACTGAATTCTTTCTGCGGCATACCTGCGTGCAGATTCGTAGCAATCCATGGCGGCTCCCAATGCGCCCCAGGCAATTCCATATCGGGCCGAATCAAGACACATCAAGGGTGCGCCAAGGCCGCTCTTGCCCGGCAAAATATTTTCTTTTGGCACTTTGACATTGTCAAAGACAAGTTCTCCCGTTGCGCTTGCACGCAAAGACCACTTTCCATGTGTTTCAGGAGTAGAGAACCCGGGCATACCTCGTTCAACAATCAATCCATGAATCCGCCCTTTTTCATCTTTTGCCCACACCACGGCAACATCTGCTTTGGGGGAATTTGAAATCCACATCTTAGCCCCATTCAATAAGTAGTGATCGCCCAGGTCTTTGAAATGGGTTACCATCCCGCTTGGGTTCGATCCATGGTCAGGTTCTGTAAGGCCAAAACAGCCAAGCCATTCTCCTGAGGCAAGCTTTGGTAAATATTTCTTACGTTGTGGTTCACTGCCGAATTTATAGATCGGATACATCACCAGTGAACCTTGTACCGAGGCAGTTGATCGCATGCCGGAATCACCGCGTTCAATCTCTTGCATCAGTATACCATAAGAAATATAATCAAGTCCGCCGCCGCCATACTCTTGCGGGATGGTAGGTCCGAATGCGCCAATCTCTCCGAACTTCTTCGCGATCTCAAAAGGGAAATGTGCTCGCTGCGCCCAGTCTTCTATAAAAGGAGAGATTTCTTTTTTGACAAAGTCGCGAATGGAAGTGCGGATGAGTTTATGTTCATCTGTTAGTAAACTGTCAATCTGGTAGAAATCCGGATGATCGTATACGTCTTGCTTCAGGGATTTTTTGGCCCTGGCTACGGAAGGGGTGACAGTTGACATACAATTTCTTAATTTGCCTCAAATTTAGCGAATAAATGGATTCTTCCCTTGATCCGAAACTACAGGAACTGCTGGTAAAACTACAGCAAAAGTATGCCGTCATGGGTCAGGATATGTCTTCCTATCTCGACGGTTTGCTCCATTCAGACTACCTCACGTATTGGGATTACATACACCTCGAAACACTGCTAAGCTTACAGAATCCGAAGACTCAGTTTCCGGATGAAAGGATATTCATCACGTATCACCAGATTACGGAGCTTTACTTTAATCTTGCCCTTTGGGAGGTAGAACAGATTGTTCAGAGGGAAAAACTGGATAAAGTATTTTTTATTGCCCGCCTTGACAGAATCATTCGATACTTTAAGAACCTGACCGAGTCATTCGACATTATGACCGAGGGCATGGAGCGGGACCAGTTCTTGAAATTTAGAATGTCATTGCTCCCTGCGAGTGGATTTCAGTCTGCACAATATCGGATGATTGAAATCAGCTCTACGGACCTAGTTCACCTCGTGGATATTCAACATCGGGAGGTCATGCAGCAATCCAGCGACATCGGCCAACAAGTTGAAAAGCTGTACTGGAGGAGTGGCGCCACGGAATTGGCATCTGGAAAGAAGACCCTTACTCTCCAGCAGTTTGAGGATAAGTACATGAGGCAATTTCTGGAGTTAGGAATGAAATACCGGGATAAGAATCTTTTGAAACTGTTTAATAAGAATTTCTCCGGCGATTCTGAAGTGATATCCAGAATGAGAGAGTATGATCTGCTCGCCAATGTGTACTGGCCTCTCGCTCATATGAAGTCCGCAGGAAGATATTTGCACAAAGATCCTGACGACATCAAGGCCACGGGTGGAACCAACTGGCAGAAATATTTGCCCCCCAGGTTTCAGAAGATCATCTTTTTTCCTGAATTGTGGTCAGAACAGGAAAGGCAGGATTGGGGAAAGCAGGGCGTTGAGAAGGCCTTACACCGGTCCTGAGCAAGTCAGCGGATCCCTTCGCATAAAGAATTAATTTGTAAATTTGATCTTCGTAATCTGTTGATTGTGAATAGGTTCATCCCATTGATTGTGAATAGGTTCATCCCATTGATTGTATTCGTTTTCATGAGCATTTGCGGGCGCTCTCAAAGTGTCACCCGCTATGTTTATTATGACAAAGACAAGAAGAACATCAAGGAAATTTATCAAGTAAAGGACACCATCCAGAATATTCTCCATGGCAGGTATATCTCCTACTTTCTGAATGGAGGTATGGAGTCCAAGGGACAATTTGTGAACAATGAAACTACGGGGGTGTGGGAGTTCTATTTTGAGACGGGGAATGTGAAGATGAGGGGAATCCTTCGGCAGAGCTCCAACTATGGAGTGTGGGAATACTTCTATGAGAACGGTGTAAAGAGTATGGAAGGAACCGTCAACGGAAGGAACAGGGAGGGTGAATGGAAGATTTATTATGAAAGCGGTGAATTAAGAGAAAAGGGAAATTTCGTTTCTAACAACAGGTCAGGAATGTGGACTACTTATTTTGAGGATGGAGTGCGCAAGGGTGAAGCTGAATATACAGATGATCACGGGCGGTATACCGAATACTATCATTCAGGCAAGGTGTATGCTGAGGGACCCAGGTCTGGTGCGAAAAATGTTGGTCACTGGAGATACTTCTCTGAGGATGGTACCCTTCAAAGTGAGGGTGAATATGTTAATGGCAAGAAGACTGGAGAATGGAAACACTATTATTCAACGGGCAAGGTCTCCAGTTCAGGCCTATATGAAAACGATGTCGCTATTGGAAAATGGAATTTTTATTTTGAGGATGGATCGATTAGCTCAACCGGTGCGTTTGTAGAAGGCAAGAGGGACGGCTATTGGAGCAGTTTCAATAAGGATGGGTCTATCAGGAGTGAGGTGACCTATGTCAATGGCACGGGTGAATACCGCGAATATTTCCTTGGCAAGAAACTTAAAACCAAAGGCCAGATTCTGGATGGAAAGTATGATGGCAAGTGGCAGTATTACTCGATTGCAGGAAAAGTTGAGGGAGAATGCGACTTCGTTCAGGGCAAAGGTATTTACAAAGGGTACTATACCAGTGGCACCTTGCAGACCAAGGGACAAATGGAGGATGATCTCAGGGTCGGAACATGGGAATTGTACGAGCCGGATGGAACACTCTCTGGCTATTACAAACCATTCTATGAAAACAATGAATTGGCCGGGGAGATCAACTCACTCATCAACAAAAGCAAGGCGGCACCCGTGGTATCGAGAGGCACCCGCAAGACAGGGTTTTACTATTTTCAACCCCGTTTTCCTGAATATCGCAGTGTGATCATTGCGGGTAATCCCATGATGTCATTTGTGGGCAGAATGCCCCTTGCCATTGAATTTTATAATGAGCAACGGTTAGGGCATGAGTTTGAATTTGAAGGAATCCGATCACCCTTTTTCACCGCTGACTCTGAGGTTCCACAAGGGAAAATATTTCAGCGCGGGTATTCGATCGCCCTCAAACAAAAATTTTATAATACGGTTAAAACAGGCATGTGGTATTTTGGTCATGAGGTCCGGTTTACCAATATCGGCTATTTTGAAAACATCAGTTTTCCGAGTTCACCAACTACATTAATAACTGCCAACGCTTCGGAACAGCGTGCGGAGTACGGGGTCATGCTCGGTATGCGACTGATGCAAAAAAACAACGGCGATGGAGTTACCATCGATGCGGTAGTAGGGTATGACATCGGTTATAGAATGTTCGATGTTGAACCCATATTCGCGCCGGTTTTCAGCGGCATTAATCAAAATACCTTCTCCCAGAGTTTCAGGTTTGGTTTGAATTTTGGCTATTCAATTTCTTTTGACGGCAGGAGATAGTTCATTTAGAGGCTAACTGCCTTTCATGATGCAGAAACAAATAGAATTGGTACTCACCCCCGAAGAAGCCTTCGATGAAGTTCATTTTCAGCAGGTAATTCGTGAGCGTCTTCACCTGCAAGACCAGGGTGAGCAGGTCTTCAGACTACTCAAGCGGTCCATCGATGCCAGAAGCAGGAAAGTGGTTGTAAGGCTGTTGGGTGAAATCACATCAAAGGACCAGCTAAGAAACTCCAACACAGGCCATCCAAACTATGTTGATGTTTCCAAAGCCAAACAAGTTGTTATTGTAGGGGCCGGGCCGGCTGGGTTGTTTGCAGCCTTGAGACTGCTGGAGTCAGGAATCAAGCCCATAATCATCGAGCGCGGCAAGGATGTGCAGTTGCGCCGGCGTGATATCGCCGCCATTAACAAGGACCATGTAGTAAATCCAGAATCGAATTACTGTTTCGGGGAGGGGGGAGCAGGCACTTATTCGGATGGTAAGTTGTACACCCGCTCCAACAAGCGTGGCGATGTCAGAAGGATATTGGAGATATTGGTGGCCCACGGTGCTACCGAAGAAATCCTCTATGATGCTCATCCGCATATTGGTACAAATCGCCTTCCCCAACTCGTGAAGAAGATACGGGAAACTATTCTGGAGGCTGGTGGCGAAATACAATTCAATTCGCAGGTAACGGATTTTACTATTTCTTCCGGACTGATCAACGGGGTCATCACACAGGCAGGTGAAAAAATTTCAGGTGAAGCGGTGATCCTGGCCACGGGGCATTCAGCACGCGACATATTTGAATTGCTTCATATGAAAGGAATCGACATTGAAGCCAAACCATTTGCATTGGGTGTACGTGTAGAACATGCTCAGTCCTTGATCGACAAACTTCAATACCACTGCAGCGGTGAACGGGGTCCTTACTTGCCTGCCTCATCCTATTCCCTGGTTCATCAGGTAAAGGCTGGACACTCCCAAAGGGGTGTATTTTCATTTTGTATGTGTCCGGGAGGCTTCATTGTCCCCGCGGCCACTGCCCCGGGAGAAATTGTTGTGAATGGCATGAGCCCTTCGCGTAGAGACTCCAGGTTTGCAAACTCGGGAATTGTTGTTTCGGTTGAAGTAGGTGATTACAAGAAATTTGACGCGAATGGTCCGTTGGCCGGCATGTACTTTCAAAGGAGTATTGAGCAACAGGCCTGTTGGGAAGCCGGCAACACTCAAGTGGCGCCGGCTCAACGTCTTCAGGACTTTGTTGATGGCAAGGTTTCACCATCCCTATTGGAGTCGTCATACCAACCTGGGTTGACCTCAATTGATCTAGCAGTATTATTCCCGGTCTATATAACCGAGGGTCTTCGGCAGGCATTTAGGAATTTTGAAAGCAAAATGAAGGGTTACCTTTCAAATGAGGCCCAGGTGGTGGGCGTGGAGAGTCGTACGTCATCTCCTGTCCGAATTCCCCGAGATAAGGATACACTGGAGCATCCGAAAGTGAGGAGGTTATTTCCCTGTGGCGAAGGAGCAGGCTATGCGGGCGGAATTGTTTCGGCTGCGATGGATGGCCAGCGTTGTGCTGAAGCTGTCGTAATGAAATATCTTAGTGGAGAGGATAAATCCTCTCTCTTGTCAAAGATCAATCCACCTATTACCACATCCCGATGAAAAAGAAAACGGTCATTGTCGGAGCTTCGATGAACACCTCACGTTATGCATATATGGCTGCGGACATGCTTACGCACGAGGGTCACGAGATCGTACCCATAGGCATAAAGAAGGGTGAACTGTTTGGTCATGCCATTCTGGACATTCGCCAGAGACCACCTATTGAAGGTGTCGATACGGTCACCTTGTATATTGGGCCACGCCACCAGCCCCAGTGGTACGACTATATTCTTTCCCTAAAACCACAGCGGGTAATTTTTAATCCCGGGACAGAGAATCCGGAGTTTATTCAAAAGGTCAATAAGTCTGGGGTGGAAGCAATTGAGGCATGCACCTTGGTGATGCTTCGTACCCGTCAATACTAGGGTTGGCTATTTGTATTTCGCGATGGCATTCATGCACACCACCCTCCATTTGCCATCCTTTTTTTCGAGAACGCGAACCTGGCTGGTCTGATCTTTATCAATGTTGTCCTCGACGCTTTGTATAAATCGTACGTAAGCACCGTTTCCATAGACACGCACCTCTTGCCATATGTTGGTTATTTTGGAATTGGACGGTTTTTGTGTTCTGAAATATTCTTCAAATGTC
>JANYHW010000210.1 GCA_025358885.1 Cytophagales bacterium
GACTCAATAAGCCCCGTGGTTCTTTTGATTGGGGGCATATATAAATTTTGTGAATCCAATCAATTCAACCTGCTTGACCTTGGAACATCCTCCATTGACGGAAGACTTAATTTCAGCCTTCTGGACTTCAAACTCCGACTGGGAGCAGTGCCTTCCATGAAGTTGACATTCGAAAAGGACCTTGTGTGAATACACCCCTGGTATCAATCATTTGCCTGAGCTATAATCACGAGCGATTTGTAGCGGAGGCTATTGAATCTGTCTTTCGCCAGACGTATTCACCCATTCAGCTCATTGTCGTTGACGACCACAGTACGGACCAATCGGCATCCGTCATCGAGGATATTCTTTCCGGACATCCGGAGGTTGAGTTTTTTCCCCTTGCTTCCAATGAGGGCAATTGCAAGGCGTTCAACCGCGGCTTTGAAAAAACAAAGGGTGAGTTCATCATCGATCTTGCTGCAGACGATGTGCTGGAACCTGAGCGTGTGGAGAAAGGTTTGAAGGCACTTCAGGAGGCAGGAAAGGACACTGGCGTCCATTTTTCAAATGCTCAACTTATCGATGAAAATGGAACATCAATGGGCTATCACGCCGATCGTTCCCAATCTATTCCACAAGGCGATATCTATAAAGAAGTTCTTTCGAGGTATTTTATTAGTACGCCTACGATGATGACGCGACGGGAGGTATTTGAAAAATTGGGAGGATATGATGAGTCCCTGGCTTACGAGGATTTTGATTTTTGGGTGAGGTCTTCGCGGTACTTCCGGTACATCTATTCCCCGGAAGCCCTCGTAAAACGCAGGGTTCTAACCTCCTCCATGGGCAAGAATCAGTACAAGCGAGGCAGCGCGCAATTGGCGTCAACACTCAAGGTTTGTGAAAAAGCACTGGCATTGAACCGGACTCCCGATGAACGCCATGCCTTGCGCAAGCGAATGCGATATGAAATGAGAAAGGCACTTACTCTCGGTGAGTTGAGGATAGCGTGGAGTTATCTGAAGCTTCAGCAAGCCTGAAGCTCACTTTCTGTTGTCATCACCCATGACCATACTGACATAGCTGTCATAGCGGCTCAAGGCGATGTGACCTTCTTCGACCTCCCGGCGAATACGGCAAGCGGGCTCTGTCAGATGAAGGCATCGGGATCCAAACTTGCAATCCATCCTGAGCTCGCGCATTTCTGGAAAGTAATCGGAGATCTCTTGCTGACCCATTTCCACAAGTCCCCACTCTTTGATTCCAGGTGTATCGATAACAAAAGTCTTTTTATCGATGGGAAACATCTCCGCAAAAGTAGTAGTGTGGGTCCCCTTGTTTGTAAAATCTGATACTTCGCTCACCGTTTGATGGATTCCGGGAACGAGTTTGTTTAGCAAAGTAGATTTGCCTACGCCTGAATGCCCGGCCACCAAAGTTGTTTTGTCTTTCACAAGAGCCTGAACCAATTTGACATCATCATTCATCGCCGAAATGACTTCTGTTTTTACATCAATTGATTGGTAAATCTTTTGGAGGTCCTCTGCCGCGCGTATGTCCTGCGGTGACATCAAATCTTTCTTGTTGATCAGGAGAACCTGGGGAATACGAAATGATTCTGCACTCACGAGGAACCTGTCGATGAAACCAAGTGAAGTGCGTGGTTGCTTGAGAGTGGCAATCAGGAGAACCTGGTCAACATTGGCAGCCAGCACCTGACTGTGACCTGTCTTCTTTACAGATTGACGCAAGATGTGATTGTCGCGGGATTTTACTTCAGTAATGGAGGCATCATCCTTGTCCGCGAGCAATTCAACCCGGTCACCCACCGCCACCGGATTAGTTTCTTTTGCAGCATCCAGCCTCAGTTTCCCTTGCAAGCGACAGTTATACTTTTTGCCGTCTTGGCCCATGACTTCGTACCACGACCCGGTCGATTTCATTACGCGGCCTTCCATGACGAAATGATTTTTTTGGAGTAATCTACAATCTTTGCGGATGCACCAAGGTTCTCCACCACATATTGCCGGGTAACTTCACATGCGAGCAGGTAGGCCTCCGGGTGATTTACCATGAGCTCGTACTTTGATTTGAGGTCTAAGAAGCTGCCCACCTCAAAAGCACCTCCCCGGTTAACAAGATCCACAGCCTCCTGGTATTTGTGAAATGCCTTGTTTCCAAAAAATATGGGAATGCCCTGGCAGGCAGCTTCAAGGATGTTGTGGAGCCCTTCGCCAAAGGCGCCGCCCACATAGGCGAATTCACCATATTGATATAAACGTGAAAGCATTCCAACATTATCAATAAGAAGTACAGAGGCTTCATGCGAGTTCAGACCATGCGCTGCGGAGTATCGAATGGTCTTGCCCTTGATAGATTTCTCAATGCTTTGGAGGAACTCCTCCCTGATCTCGTGGGGGACGATGATAAACTTTATCTTCTGCCCGTTTTCATTAATAAAGGGATACAGAATTTCCATATCGTCAAGCCATGCGCTGCCGATGACGACAAGCTTTTGATCCCCTTTGAACTCTGCGGCCAACGGGATTCCAGATGCCTCTTGAATGATCTGATACACCCGGTCAAACCGCGTGTCACCAGCGAGGGTGACATGGTGAATGTCTATGGATGCGAGCAAATCAACCGATTCCTTATTCTGTACAAAAAAATGATCAAATGATTGAAGCATTTTTCTGAAAAGGTTGCCGTACGATTTGAAGAATATTTGTTCTGACCTGAATATGGAGGAGACGGATATGAGGGGAATGTTTCTTTTGTGAAGTTCTGCGGTGTAGTGGTACCAGAATTCATACTTCACAAATACAGCCAGTGCTGGCCGAATGTTTTCAGCAAACCACACGGCATGGCGAGGACTGTCCCACGGAAGGTAAAACACGAAATCAGCATGTTCATAGTTTTTTCTTACCTCAAATCCGGATGGGGAGAAGAATGTAAGCAGCACCTTCGTTTCGGGTCGCCATGACTTAATGGCCTCTATGAGAGGTCGGCCCTGCTCAAATTCCCCCAGGGAGGCGCAATGGAACCACACCAATGCCTGGGATTGAGAAAGGGGAAAAGTTCTTTGAAGTTGTTGCTTCTGCTCCTGTCGGCCCCGCCGGAAGGTCTTTGCTTTTGGGTTGAACAAGGAGGCCAGGGCATAGGCGAACCGCAACAGCAGAATACTTATGTTATAAAGCGTCACCATGGTCGATGGTTCAAAGATAGACTTTGAATTCAATCTTGAACACTTTCCGGACAATTGAAACTTCTGTACTTTGGTCGACCCGATTGCTTATGACCATACAATTTCTTGGAGCCGCGCGAACGACGACCGGCTCAATGTATCTGCTGACGATAAACAAGAAGAAAATTTTGCTTGAGTGTGGCCTGTACCAGGGAAAGCGCGCCGAGTCAACTGAACAAAACCTGAATTTTCCATTTGATCCTTCGGCTCTGGATGTCGCCATCCTCAGCCATGCCCACATTGATCACTGTGGAAATTTCCCCAATCTCTACAGGCAGGGATTTCACGGCAATATTTTCTGTACTCATGCCACACAGGATTTGGCGGCCATCATGCTACAGGACTCAGCCCATATACAGGAATCGGACGCTGAATATGTTTCGAAGATAAGATCAAGAAATCATGAGGCTCCGGTTAAGCCGTTGTACACACGCGAAGATGCTGAAAGAGTGATGAGGCAATTTGTAGCGATAGGATATGACCGACCCATTCAGTTTTCAGAAGGAGTGACTTTGCAATTTGTGGACGCTGGTCATATTCTGGGATCTGCTCAAGTGGTGTTGGATATTCAGGAAGGCGAAAAGAAACTGAGATATTTATTTACAGGAGATGTGGGACGTGGTGGTGATCCGATCCTTCGCGATCCTCAGGGTGTTGATGGAGTAGACTACCTTCACATTGAAAGTACCTATGGCAACCGCATTCACGACGCAAAAGGAGGCGAAGCAGATGAGCTCGTGGGTGAAATTGTGCAAAAAACTTTCGCACACCGGGGTAAAGTCATTGTTCCGGCATTTGCTGTTGGAAGAACGCAACAGATCGTGTGGGCCATCAACAAACTGTTGAAGAAAAAATCCATGCAACCTGTTCCTGTGTTTGTAGACAGTCCCCTGGCCGTAAATGCCACCGAAGTGTACCGCCTTCACCCCGAATGTTTTAATGCGCAGATTTATCAATATTTGATGAATGAGGGAAACCCTTTTGAAGCTCCCAATGTAACCTACATCCGGGACGTTGCTCAATCCAGAAAGTTGAATGCATTGAATGGTCCGATCATGATCATTAGCGCATCGGGTATGGCGGAGGCTGGACGAATTCTTCACCACCTGAAGAACAACATCAGTGACCCTAACAATCTCATACTCTTCATGGGGTATTGTGCTGAACACACCCTCGGTGCCAAAATCAGGAACGGTCAGTCACCGGTAAATATTTTTGGGGAACCTTATATCGTGAGGGCTCAAATCGGATCGATGGATTCATTATCCGGTCATGCTGACAAAAATGAGTTGATCGAGCACCTGGACAGGATAAAAGGAAAACTTAGAAAAATCTTTGTCACGCATGGAGAAGAGGAGCAAGCCCTCCCTTTTGCCGATACCCTAAGGGCCCATCGCCCGGAAGCTGAAGTCCTGGTTCCCGTAAAAGGTCAGGCGGTTGAGATCTAACTCCTTCTGGGTTATAGTGTCATCAAGTTACCTTCTGCATTTGTGCTGAATACACTCCAGGCCAGTCATATGCCGATTGCTCTTTGAGTTTTCAAGTTCATTTCCCTTTTGTACCTTTCCTTCAATAAAAATGCGAATTATGAGAAATAAACTGCTTCTACTGATGATTCTCGCCGGCCCTGTCGCCCTGGCGCAGACTAGCAATAACCTGAGCAGCATCGCCAAGTTTTTCCCTGCCGCGGCTGTTCTCTCTGGAGGTGACGCCAATGTTCAGTCTTTGGTGGGAGGGTATATCAAACCTGTTGGGGAAGATTTCGGAGCCTTGATGAACAATGGATGGTACTCAACAGCCTCCACACATCAGCGGTTCGGATTTGATATTTCCGTGACGATGAACACCATCACAGCAAAGAGTGACCAAAAGTATTTTACACCCAGCAACCTGACAGGGGTAAATTACAATGGAACTGTACAGGGTAACAATCAAACTCCGACGGCATATGGCCCGGAGAATGATGCTCCTCTTTTCAATTTCACCGCGGGTAAGAATAACGGCATTCCATTCCTGGGCCCGGGTGGTGGAAACATTAGCAAGGATATTCCTATTGGTACTTTGTTGGTGCCGACGATTCAGGCGGGTATTGGTTTGTTCGCCAATACGGACCTCAAGTTTCGATATACACCTGCCTTTAGTATCAATGGTACCGAATTAAAAAATTGGGGAATTGGGTTTCAGCATGATATCAAGCAACACATTCCGGGCCTTAAAATGGTGCCCTTCTCCCTCTCCTTGCTTGTTGCTTATTCAGAACTTACCGCGACGACCGACCTCAAAGGTTACTACTCTGACCCGACGGGAGGAGGACAAAAGGGATTGGGAGAGACTAAAGGATATACCGCACAGATATTGATCAGCAAAAGCCTGGCGATAATCAATTTTTATGGAGGCGTTGGTTACAATAACTCATCAACAACTTACTCCATCAAAGGAAGTTTTCTGGTTGATTCAGCACTTAGTCCTGCCGGGAGTATACCCTTGGTTCAATCTGTAACATTAAAGGACCCATTTAGTCAGAAATATACAGCCAATGGATTTCGCGCTACACTGGGTATGCGATTGAAGTTTGGTCCCGTTGCCCTCAACGGTGATTACACCTGGGTAAACAGCAAAGGCCTCATGACCCTTGGATTTGGATTTACGTTCAGGTAGTCCTGATTGCTTCCACTTATCAAAGCCTTCGTTACCTGCCCTGGAACGAAGGTTTTCTTTTTTCTATGAATGCCTTCATTCCTTCTTTCTGGTCCTGGCTGGCAAACGTGAGGTAAAAATTCTTTCTTTCAAACATAAGACCTTCGTCAAGTAGGGTTTCGAATGAACGATTTACTGCCTCCTTGGCGAGTTGTACCGAAATTGGGGACATCTGTGCAATTTCACTGGCGAGGGTGATCGCTTCCTGAAGGTAAAATTCTACCGGAACCACCTTGATCACGAGGCCATATAACAATGCTTCTTCAGCAGAAAGGAACCGTCCAGTAAGAATAAGTTCCATGGCTTTTGCTTTGCCGAGAGCCTTCGTGAGCCGTTGGGTTCCGCCGGCCCCGGGGATCGTGCCTAATTTTATTTCAGGTTGACCAAATTTTGCCGTCTCGGAGGCTATAATCATGTCGCATGTCATGGCAAATTCACATCCGCCACCCAGGGCAAAGCCGGACACGGCAGCAATTATTGGTTTCTTCGTTTTTCGAATCTGGTCCCAGGTGCTGAACTGGTCCAACAGCAGCATGTCGATTGCACCCTTGTCGGCCATTTGTTTAATGTCGGCACCTGCGGCAAATGCCTGGTCATTGCCTGTAATGATAATGACGCGCACAGACTCATCCTGATCCAGCTGTTGCAAGGTGTCGCGAACCTCTTGCATCAATTGAGGATTGAGTGCATTCAACTCCTTGGGTCGATAGAGTTCAATCAACGCGATGAAAGGCGCCTTTTGCTGGGTTACTTTTATGAATTCCATATCCGGGAAGAGATTTTGAATTTAAACTTAAGCTAATTTTATTTCATATTTTAGACAACAAACTGACAAATGGGATCGGGATCGCGACGAGGAGCTGGGCATTTCCAAACCTGGAAGCGGATAAAAAAAGTGCTATGCGTAATTTTATTCCTTTGATCAATACAGGTAACTGATCCCCAAGGAGATTTTTTGATAACAATAGTTACATGAACCGAATTCTCTTTGTATGCCTCGGCAATATTTGCCGTTCTCCTTTGGCGGAAGCCCTTTTTCTTCAGGAAATTGAAAGGCTTGGCTTGGATGGAAAATATGAAGGTGCTTCCTGTGGAACTGCCAACTACCATGTGGGAGATCCACCCGATCCACGTACGATTCGCAATGCACTGATGAATGGGACGACCATCACCCATGTTGGACGGCAATTTGAGGAGGAAGATTTTAAGAGATTCGACCTGATCTTGCCGATGGATGTTAGCAACAGAACCCATATCTTTCGAATGTATGGCGCGGACAGCCAACGGCATAAAATCAAATTGATGAGAACCTTTGATGTGATAGGCACAGGTGGAGACGTGCCTGATCCCTTTAACGGCTCTGAGGAGAATTTCCAGGAAGTCTATGATATCCTCAGCAGGTCTGTGAGGAATCTTGTCCGTGTTCTGGAAGGTGACATTGACTGAGTGTTAATTCCTGATAAGCACCTGAAGGGTACTGCGCGACGATTGCTCGAGTATAACGCCTGGCTTCTTCCGGTATGTCTCAAAGGCAGGAGTATCATAATTCTTTATTGTCACGAGCGTAAGTCCGGTATTATAGTAGACTTCAAATTGTGAGGCCAGGACTCCAATGAGTTTCATCACTTTGCTTTCACGAAAATCTATGCAGAAAGAAAAGGAGATAGCGGAGCTTTGCATGAGATTTATTTTTATGTTCAACTCAGAAAGGGAATGAAAGATAAAGCTGAGTTGCTCCTCATGAATGAAGGTATAGTCGGTGACCGTACAGGATACCAGGCATTGATTATCTTTAAATACGATCAGTGGGGGTAAATGCTCCACCCTGGTTTCATGGATGATTGTTCCTGGCAGGGATGGGTCATCAAAGCTCCTGACATGAAGTGGAATACCCTTGTTGGCAAGCGGCTTTATGGTCTTGGGGTGTATGACCGACGCACCGTAGTAGGTCATCTCGGCCGCCTCCCGGAAAGGGAGTTCCTCGAACACCTTGGCATCTGGCAATCTCTTGGGATCAGCGTTCATGACACCGGGAACATCTTTCCAGATGGTGAGCGACGCGGCATCCAGGCAAGCAGCAAATATGGCCGCACTGTAGTCTGAGCCTTCTCTTCCAAGTGTAGTGGTCATCCCATCCGAATCCGCTCCGATAAACCCCTGGGTGAGAATAATTTTCTCATCGAGTACAGTCTGAAGTTTCCGGATGTTGTCCTGGGTCATTGTCCAATCTACTTTACCTTCTCTGAATGTGGAGTCTGTGGCTATGTATTTTCTGCCATCGATCCATTTTACCAGGAGGCCAACGGAGAGCAGAAATTCGGAGACAATAATTGACGAAAGTATTTCACCTCTCGACACAACCTGGTCATAGAGTGCGTCCACCGAAACTGCGCTCTTCGGAAGGGAAGCAAAAGCATCGGCTACCATGTTCCACACTGGATGATCAGGGGTAAATAGTTCTCGCAGGACATCTTCATGATATGCACGTATGGCTTTAAGTTCCGGGTGATAATCCCTGTCCGTCCACATGAGTTCGACAATTCGCTCAAGTGAGTTGGTGCTCTTTCCCATGGCGGAAACGACGATGAGAAGTTTTTCATTCGGATACTTCCTGATGATGTTGGCCACTTGCCGGATGGCATTTGCATTCCGCACGGAGGCGCCCCCAAATTTGAAGACCATCATGATGTATAATTCCCGCTTTTTGGTTGTACTAAATCGTTTGCGCTGTAACTTTGGCGCAAATCCACCTGCGAATTAAACATTTTATGGAACAGTCACGAATTGCCCATTCCATCGGCATTGCCCTGGACCGGTTTATTAAGAACAACCAGGAACAATTTCAATACGCCAGTGGGGAATTGTCCCAGCTCCTGCGCGACATCGCATTGGCTTCCAAAGTGGTGAACAGGGAGGTAAACAAGGCAGGACTGATTGACATTATGGGGGCACTTGGTTCACAGAATTCCGGAGGCGACGAACAACAAAAACTTGATGTCCTCGCCAATATTCGGTTTACCAGGGCCCTGACCAAGGGAGGCGAAGTATGTGCCTTGATTTCTGAAGAGTCAGAATCATTTGTTGATCTGAATAATGAAGGCAAATATATGATCGCCATTGACCCATTGGATGGCTCGTCCAATATCGATGTCAATGTTTCCATCGGCACCATTTTTTCAATTTACAGGCGGAAAAGCCCCACAGGCACTCCCATACGGGAAGAAGACATCCTGCAGAAAGGAAGTGAACAGGTTGCCTCAGGCTATATTCTTTACGGCTCTTCAACTATGTTGGTATACACCACAGGGCATGGGGTAAACGGATTCACCTACGAGCCAACCCTGGGAGAATACTTCCTGTCACATCCTGACCTGAAGATGCCGGAAGAAGGCAAGATATTTTCGGTCAATGAAGGACCAGCCAACTCCTTTCCTGCGGCAGTCAAGCAGTATGTGCAGTACTGCAAGGACAAGGAAACTTACATAGCCCGGTACATTGGTTCACTGGTGGCAGATTTTCACCGCAATATGCTTAAGGGGGGGATTTATATTTATCCGGCGAATTCCCATAACCCCAAAGGTAAGCTGAGGCTTATGTACGAGTGCAATGCGCTGGCGTTTATTGCGGAGCAGGCAGGAGGAAAAGCAACGGATGGAAAAATAAGAATCTTGGACATCCAACCCACTACGCTCCATCAGCGAACACCTTTTTATGTAGGTTCGTTGAGGATGGTAGAAAAAGCTGAAAGTTTTTGTTGAACAAATCGGGAATTATGCTTCTGATTTCTTCTTCTCGGTCTCCTTTGGCGCCAGTATTTCAGGGGCAAACTGGCGGATGATTCCAAACCATTTCACCATTTTCTTGATGTCAGACACATACACGCGGTCTTCATCGAATTCGGGCAATACCGATTTCATAAAGGCCTTGAGTTCTGATGGATCCGAATTTCCATCCACGCCGAGATCTTGACCGAAATCCTGGTTGATCTTGCGCAGTACGTCTCCCAGGGGCGTGGTACCCTCCTTCGTTCGCGTATAAATAGAAATCTCTTCCAGTAAGGATAACCGGTGGTTGGTACTGGCTACAAGTTTGGTCTTCTCACTGTCCAGGGACTCCAACAATACGGTGGTTTTGCCTGGCTTTACTATTTTATAAAGTCCGCCTTTTCCCGATACACTCGCTAAATCTTTCAGTTCCATAACATAACATTATTATTCAATATGCTTTTATTTCAGCGCTTTCAGATGGCGCCACTGGACGACAAAAATAAGAATTTAATCAGACGACAAAAGAGTCTGTATGTAAGCCAATAGTTCGTCTCTGCCTTTTCGCTCTTCGGATGACGTAAGAAATATGGGTGGCAACTCTTCCCAAGTCTCCTCGAGGGTTTTCTCCCATTTTTTTATTGCGATCATCAAATGGTTCTTCGAAAGTTTGTCGGCCTTCGTAAAAACCAGGACAAAAGGAAGGCTTTGATCACCCATCCATTGAATAAATTCCTGGTCGATTTTCTGTGGTTCATGCCTCGGATCCAACAGCACAAAGGTTGTAACCAGGTTGCTGCGCTTCTTGAGGTATGTTTCAATCATTGAACCCCACGAACGGTGTTTGCTGCGGGTTACGCTCGCATACCCGTAGCCGGGAAGGTCAACCAGGTACCATTGGCTATTGATAAGGAAATGGTTGATGGTCTGTGTCTTGCCTGGTGTTGAAGAAGTCTTGGCAAGATTCTTCCGGTTCACCAGCAAGTTGATCAGAGAGGATTTCCCCACATTCGATCGACCGATGAAGGAGAACTCACGCTTTACAGGTGCAGGACAAAGAGAAGGATTGGTATTGGAAACAACAAAATCAGCAGAATGTATGACCATAGCATGTTTGGGCAACAAAAATACCAATAAGAACGGGGGAATCTTAATTTTGACAAATGGCCACCCTGACTCGAGCCAGTAAGCTCAACGAACAAATATGACTTCAGCGGGAGGTTTGACGGTCGCGATGGCTCTTGTCTTTGCCTTTGAATCCTTACTGGGGCAGGAAAAGGTGACGCCGGCTGACCCTCGCTACGCTTACTATCGCAGAGGCCAATTCTATCAACTCCATGGCAAGTATGACTCTGCATTGGTGTATTTTCAAAAACAGCAGGTTGACGGCGTGGGCGACAACAACTTTAAGAAGCAAATTGATAAAAGAATTCTTGAATGCAGGTCGGGTATCACGCTGGCTCTGTCACCCCGTAATTTCATAATCACAAACCTGGGCCCGCAGGTCAATTCTGAATTTGAGGATTATGCTCCTGTTTTGAGTGAGGATGAGGACCTTCTGGTATTCACGTCACGTCGGCTCGCCGGAAACATCAGCAATCAAAGGGACAGGGAGGGGAATTATTATGAAGATATTTTCTCCAGCCGAAGGGATAATGGCCAATGGACGGATGCAAAGAATGTGGGCAAACCCGTGAACACGCAATTTCACGATTCAGATCTTGCCCTGTCTGCCGATGGAAAACAACTTTATCTCTATACAGATGAAAATGAGGGCGATATCCTGATCAGCGAATTCGAGAATGGTAAATGGAGCTTGCCAAAACCAATGCCCTTTCCGATCAATACACCCTACCATGAATCTTCAGTGTCTGTTAGCACAAATGGAAAGCAAATGTTTGTTGCCAGTGAGCGTCCCGGAGGATTGGGCGGCTTGGATATCTATTTGATTGAAATGGATCAAGCGGGTCAATGGTTGCCGGCTCGGAACCTTGGCATTGGGATTAATTCGGAATGGGATGAAGATAGTCCTCACATCGACAACGATGGGAACACCCTCTATTTCAGTTCTACTGGCCACAACAGTATGGGTGGATATGATCTTTTTCGTTCTATGGAGATGTCGGGGGCATGGTCCAACGCCGAAAATCTTGGCGTGCCGATCAACACGCCGCAAAACGATAGTTATTTTGTAAGCACGAGTGATGGGAAGCGAGCTTACTATTCCTCTGTGCGGCCTGGCGGACTTGGGAAAGAGGACATCTACGTGATCGCCCTGCCACCAGAGCTAGCGCGGGCTGAAGTCCCCAGGAATTCAGGTGATGGCATCCAAAGGATACCAACTAATCCGGGGGGAGTTCATTTTAAGGTGGTTTACTTTGACTTTGGTTCAGCAAGTCTATCGGCCGGAGCACAAGAACAATTGAATTTGTTTGCAGAGTACAATCTGCATTCAAAGAGCACAATACAAATTAGAGGTCACACGGATTACCTTGGGACCGAAAAATTCAATGATAGTCTGTCACTGTCCCGCGCGAAAATTGTGGCCGCTTATCTGAAATCAAAGGGTATGGATTCGATAAAGATGGATATTCAGGGTTGGGGCTTTCACCGACCCATGGTATCCAACGATGATGAAAGAGATGGCTGTGCCTTGAACAGAAGAGTGGAGATCCGGGTTATTGACAATTAAAAGTGGTAAATCGCATTCAATTCAAGCTCAACAACGTGGTAGTACCTTACAAAGAAGATTCGTCGACAAAAAAGAAGCAAGTCGCCCGTATGTTCGACAGCATCAGCGGCCGTTATGATTTCCTTAATCATTTTCTCAGCCTCGGTATTGATATCCTGTGGCGCAAGAAGGCCATTTTATTATTAAAGGATATTCATCCTAAAATGATCCTGGATGTGGCAACAGGGACTGGAGATTTTGCTGTGGAAGCACTTGGTCTCGAGCCGAACAAGGTGATTGGTGTTGATATATCGGAGGGGATGCTGGAGGTGGGCCGGAAGAAGATGAAGGCCAGGAAGATTGATCAACTCATTGAATTGCAGTACGGTGATTCAGAAAATCTACCCTTCGGAGATAATTTCTTTGATGCTGTAATCGTTGCATTCGGGGTGAGAAACTTTGAAAATATGGAGCGAGGGTTGTCGGAGATGTTGCGTGTGGTAAGGCCCGGTGGAAAAGTGGTGGTACTGGAATTCTCCAGACCTTCAAAATTCCCGATGAAGCAGTTGTACCGCGCCTATTTTACTGCCATCTTGCCATTGATTGGCCGTTGGATTTCCCGTGACCAGGCAGCTTATCGCTATCTCCCAGAGTCCGTGCAGGCCTTTCCTGACGGGAAAGATTTCATCAAAATTCTGTCCGATATTGGATATAAAGACCCGCAATGCAATCCACTCACCTTCGGAATAAGCTCTCTCTACTGGGGTACCAAATAGCGCTGTGCCTGGTCTTCATGGCTGGCGTTGCTCAGGGTCAACATTTCAAGTGGGCTCGCCGGAACAATCCTGAATTTGACCGAAGAAAAATTTCTTATGGCTTTATGATCGGCTTGCATACTTCTACCTATCAATTGAAGTATTCTGATCAATTTGTCACCCAAACCTTTGACACCGTCCATTCCGTCCAGGGATCTTATTCAGCAGGCTTTTCCCTGGGATTTTTGGTGAACATGCGTCTGAACGAAGTACTTGATCTCCGCATCATGCCAAAGGCTGGATTCTATAACCATAAACTCACCTACTACTATACTAACAATACCACAAAGCAGCAATTGGTGGAGACCACCATGGTAGAATTTCCAATTCTGTTGAAATACAAATCGATGCGTCGGGGCAACGTGAGGATGTATATGATCGGGGGGATCACTCCCGGCATCGAAGCATCAGGAAAAAATGATGTCCAGTCAAACACAGCCAACCTCAGCATTCGCAGCAGAAACCTCAGCCTGGACGCAGGTTTTGGTTTTGATTTTTATTTTCCGCTGTTCAAATTCTCTCAGGAGATTCGCTTCTCCCGTGGCATAACCAACATGCTCGGTCCTGATGCAAGCATTTATAGCGCCCCGATCAAATACCTGAACACCAATACCATTTCAGTGTATTTTATTTTTCAATAGCCTATTTTGTTGAATCCTTTATAAGAAAATAATGAGTTCGAAAAGAATAACTTTCATTACCGGTGCCACGTCGGGTATTGGAGAAGCGACGGCGAGGTTGCTGGCAAAGAACGGGTTCAGGCTTATCCTCTGTGGAAGAAGGGTTGACCGGCTGAAAATGCTCGAGAAGGAACTATCTTCCCTTACAGAGGTCACCACACTTCACTTTGAGGTTCGTGACCGAAAGGCAGTGACAACCGCAATCAGGTCGCTCCCGGATTCATGGAAAAATATTGATGTATTGATCAATAGTGCAGGTAATGCCCACGGCCTTGACCCGATACAATCAGGGAACATCGATGATTGGGACGCCATGATGGATATCAACGTCAAGGGTCTTTTGTACGTGTCCCGTGAAATTCTACCTGGAATGGTGGAGAGAAAATCGGGGCACATCGTCAATCTTGGCTCGATTGCGGGGAAAGAGGTGTATGCCAATGGCAATATTTACTGCGCCAGCAAGTTTGCGGTCGATGCGATTACCAAGAGCATGCGCATTGATCTTAACGGAGCAGGCATTAAGGTGACAGCCATTCAGCCTGGGTTGGTGGAGACTGAATTTTCCCTGGTTCGATTCAAGGGAGATGCTTCGCGTGCAGCAACGGCGTACAAAGGCCTGGTGCCACTCAGGGGAGATGATATTGCCGACCTCATTCTCTTCGCCCTTACTCGTCCAGCCCACGTCGTCGTGGCCGATCTGGTTGTGTTTCCCATTGCTCAAGCCAGCGCGGCAGTAGTAAAGAGGGAAATATAACGAATTATCCCAGGGCTGGATATGATCTAAGCATTTGTTTATCTGCTCTCTTTTCTAAAACTTCGAGAACAATTTCGGAGTTGCTATGAAAAAAATATTCCACAGCTTTTCGCTGATTATCAACTACAAGACTTTTATCGTCACGGCACTGTCGGTCATCTCGACCTATTATTGCGTAACCAATCACCTGAGTGCAAAATTTCCCGATATGCTCGTGGGGGTCGCCATCGTCTTCCCCGTCGTGTTCTCCATCGGGTCTGCTTATAACCGTAGAGAAACTGCTTTACAGCGTTGGGCTGATTTCAGGGGCCATGCCATCGCCCTGTACTATGCCACACGCGATTGGACAACCGACAAAGATCAGGATCTCCCCGGCCGGTCAAGGTTGCTTATTTCCGATATGATGGAACTGCTGAAAGATATTTTGAAAGGTGAAAGAGAGGAATGGGTAGAAAACGAAAAAAGGTTCTATCAACAATTTTCGAAACTATCCAGCATCACTATGGAGCTGAGGGCCCACGGGGTGCAAAGCGGTGAGATTTCCCGGGTAAGCCAGTACGTAAGCAAAATGATTATCGCCTTTGATAACCTTAAGGTTATCTACCTCTATCGCACACCGGTAACCCTTCGGGCATACAGCAAGGTCTTTATATATGTGTTTCCTATTATTTATGGTCCATACTTTGCCAGCCTGGATCAGGACATAGCCAGTCAGTTGGAATATGTCATGCCTGTCCTCTACAGTTTTATCCTGGTGAGCCTGGACAATATTCAGGACCATCTGGAAAATCCTTTCGACCAGGTAGGAGAGGATGATATCGAATTTGACGCAGAGGAAACTAAACGACTGCTGGAATGAGTCGTTAATGGTTGTTGGTGAAATCGTTGTTCGTGCGGCAACCCCGAGGTTCCTGCAACAAACAACGACTACCACCAAGGAAACCCTAGTTGCAGGCCTTCACATAGACCTCCGCAATTTCAGCGCCCAGTTCTGCTGCTTTCTTGAAATCAGCACACGCATTCTTCTTGTCTTTGTGGTTATACCGTGTGACGCCTCGGTTGTAATAGGCGGGAGCATAGGAGGGATTGATCTCAATAGCCTTGTTATAATCCTTGATGGCGTCATCGGTCTTGCCCGCATCATCAAGCGCATCACCACGCTCTACATAGGGCAAGGCAAGGCTTGGATCGAGTTCAATGGCTTTAGTGTAATCCGCAATGGAGTGTTCATAGTCTTGCACAAGGTAATACGCATCACCTCGGTCAATAAAATAATCAATTTCATCCCCGTCGAGGGCAATGGCCTTGGTGTACTCGGCAATGGCGGCATCGAAATTTTTCTGGTCATAGTATACATCAGCCAGTGCATAATGCGCAAAGGAATTCAAAGAATCGTGCTTCAATGATTTTTCGAGATCTGCCTGGCCATTGACGAGATCTTTCATCGATAGATAGGTTTTTCCGCGGCCGACGAGGGCACTGTCATAATCCGGACGAAGTTCCAGTGCCTTGCTGTAGTCTTTCAAGGCCTCGTCGTATTTTTTCAGTGCCCAATACACATCACCCCGGTTATAATACACCACCGCCTTAATCGTCTGTCCGTCAGATAGGGCAATGACTTTGTCGTAGTCTGCAAGACAGCCTTCGAAATCTTCAATGTCAAACTTGGCATTGCCGCGGTTGAAGTATGCATCGATATTCTTGTTATCGAGCAAAATAGCCGAATCAAATTTTGCAATGGCCCCGTCAAAATCTTCTGCGGTCAGTTTTGCAGCTCCCTGCCTGTACAATTCGTCGGACTTGTTTGTGCAGGCAACGATCAAGGAACCTGCGAATAATAGGAAAATAATTTTCTTCATGGGGATGGGTTAGGGTTGTGAATGGTCAGGTATCATTAAAGACTCGGTGTAATAAGAAACTATTTTTCTGGCTGAATATCGAGCCCAAGCTCATTCAACTGTTCTTGCGAAATGGCAGCAGGCGTATCAATCATGGTATCACGGCCAGCATTATTCTTGGGGAACGCGATAAAATCCCGGATGGAGTCGGCCCCGCCAAACAGCGAGCACAGGCGATCAAAGCCAAAAGCGATGCCACCGTGTGGGGGTGCGCCAAATTCAAATGCTTCCATCAGGAAGCCAAACTGTTTCTTTGCTTCTTCTTCTGTAAACCCGAGGTGATTAAACATCAGCTGCTGCGTAGGTCTGTCGTGGATACGGATGGATCCTCCGCCCACTTCCGTTCCGTTGATAACCATATCATACGCGTTTGCACGGATCTCACCCGGCGCTGTGTCGAGCAGTTGTAGGTCCTCGCGTTTCGGTGAAGTAAACGGGTGATGCATGGCGTGGTACCGGCTAGTTTCTTCATTCCACTCCAACAATGGAAAGTCGATTACCCATAAGGCAGAGAAAGTGTTTTTGTCTCTCAGGCCTAACTGGCTTGCCACGTAGAGACGCAACTCCCCCAAGGCCTTCCGTGTTTTGTCGGTCTCGCCGGAAAGCACCAGGATCAAGTCCCCGGGCTGGGCGTTACAAGCCGTTACCCATTTCCTCAATTCATCTGGCGGGTAGAATTTATCTACGGATGACTTGAGTGTGCCATTTTCTTCATACCGCAGATATACCATTCCCTTGGCGCCAATTTGAGGACGCTTGACAAACTCAGTAAGCTCATCCAGTTGCTTGCGGGTGTATGTGGCGCATCCCCTGGCGCAGAATCCCACAGCCATTGAAGCCTGATCAAAAGCCTGAAACCCTTTGCCCTTGACTATATCCGTGAGTTCACAGAACTTCATTTCGAAACGGGTATCTGGTTTATCGGAGCCATAGTATTTCATGGCGTCGGCATAAGTCATGTGTGGCACCGACGGCATGTCGATCCCCTTTACAGTCTTAAACAAGTGACGGACGAGTCCTTCAAAGGTGGCCAGGATATCTTCCTGCGTGATGAAGGCCATCTCACAGTCAATTTGGGTGAATTCCGGCTGGCGGTCAGCGCGTAAGTCTTCGTCACGGAAACATTTTACAATCTGATAATATCGGTCAAAGCCAGAGACCATCAACAACTGCTTAAAAGTTTGCGGAGACTGGGGAAGAGCGTAAAATTCTCCATGGTGAATGCGGGATGGCACAACAAAATCACGGGCACCTTCCGGTGTGGATTTAATAAGCACCGGGGTCTCTACTTCAATGAAATTCAGGCTATCCAGGTAAGCACGGGTCTGCTGTGCCATTTTGTGGCGGAGCTGCAGGCCCTCACGTACCGGCGACCTTCTAAGATCGAGATACCTGTACTTCATGCGAAGATCATCTCCCCCGTCTGTGTTGTCCTCAATGGTGAACGGTGGAGTTTTCGATTTATTCAACACTTCAATCGATTCTAATTTTATCTCAATCGCTCCCGTGGGAATCTTGTCATTCTTGGATAGGCGCTCTGCCACCGTGCCTGTAACCCTGACCACATATTCTCTGCCGAGCTGCCGGGCAGATTGCAGCATTGCTGGGTCGGATTTCCCTTCTTCCAGGAACAATTGGGTAATGCCATATCGGTCACGCAGGTCGATCCAGAGCAAACTTCCCTTATCGCGCAGCCTCTGCACCCAGCCCGTCAGCGCTACCCGCTTATTGACGTCCTGAATCCTCAGTTCACCGCACGTATGTGTCCGTAGCATCGTATTTTGATTAATTTTGGGGCGCGCAAGTTACTAAACCTTAATTGTTAATCAGTATAATTTCCTTCAGGAATAATGATCAAAACACTCTCCCTTGTTGCACTTCTTCTACTGTTGTCTTCCCCCAGGAAGCTTGTGAAGACAAAAGTGGCCAATGGCATATCTGTATCTTTGCCAGGTGAATTATATCCCATGACCCCCGAAGATATTGCCCTGCGTTTTCCATCGGTGAGGGCTCCGCTGGCATCTTTTTCAAATCAGGACCGGGTGGTCGACTTCAGCGTAAATACTTCCGCCACCAACTGGCCAGATGGCGATGTGGATCTTGCCAGGAAATTTTTTAAGGCGAGCCTGAGCAATCTCTATGATCGGCTTGAAATGATCAATGAAGGTACCCACATGCTGCACAAGCAGAAATTTATATATTTTGAATTTGATTCCCGGACAAACGGTGACCGGAGGAAGCAAGGATTTCAGGACCCGATTTTGCGTTACACGTATATTCAGTACCTGATCCAGCCAGGACGGACTCTTGTTTTTACCTTCTCCTGCCCAAAGGACCTGAAGGAAGATTGGCAGAATACTGCAAAAGAGATAATGCAAAGCATCAGGGTCAAGTGAAGGGTCAGGAAATCCGGACGAATTACTGCAACAACCTTTTTTCCTGAAATGATTTTCTAATTTGTAACATTTCTCACCGATGGCTGATTCTGTATTGGAATTCAATGATGAATATTTCATGCGAGAGGCAATGAAAGAGGCCGTGAAAGCCTTTGATGCAGGAGAAGTTCCTGTGGGTGCCATTGTGGTTTCAAAAAACAAAATCATTGCCAGGGCCCACAACCAAACGGAAAAGTTGACCGATGCAACCGCCCACGCTGAAATGCTGGCCACTACCTCTGCAGCCCATTTCCTGGGTTCAAAATATCTGACTGAATGTACATTGTACGTCACACTGGAGCCTTGTGTCATGTGTGCGGGTGCCCTTCATTGGGTACAATTGCAAAAATTGGTCTTTGGTGCGGAGGATGTTCAACGCGGATATAGCCTGGTAAAGTCCCCATTGCTTCATCCACGGACAGAAGTGGTTAAAGGAGTTGCCGCGAAGGAAAGCAAGGTATTGATCGACAGGTTTTTTAAAATGATCAGGGAAAAATAGTAACATTGCACCATGAGTATGGAATTAAAAGGGAAGGTCATCCAATTGCTCCAGATGCAAACAGGCATGGGCAAAAAAGGCCAATGGAAAAAGCAAGAATTCATTGTGGAGACACAGGCGCAATATCCGAAAAAGGTTTGCCTCTCTGCCTGGGGTGATAAGATTGACCAGTTTCACATCGCGGAGGGCGACATGGTAAATGTTTCTGTGGACTTGGAGAGCCGGGAGTACAACGGCCGCTGGTATACCGAGGCACGTGCATGGAAACTGGAAAAGGTCGGCGTCGGAGGAAATGCAACGCCATCGGCTCCGGTAGGAGACGAGCCATTCTCTTCATTCTCTTCAAGCGCATCGTCAACCGACGACTTGCCATTCTAGATCTCCGGGAACTTAAGACTGATTACGCTTTGGCCTTCTTGCGGCCGTCGTCGACGCGCTTGCCGTTTTCGTGCTTGCCGAGAATAGTAACGTCTTTCGTTGTCTCATACTGCTTGGCGGCCTGCATCATGGCTTGCTCGCTGTCGCGGATGATAATGGTGCCTGACTTTGCACCCTTGTTGCGGATTTCAATGTAGTATCCGTCTTTCTTCTTTTTTGGTAATACGGGAGGTCTGCCCATGAATTGTGATAATTAAGGATTTTTGTTCTGGTCCATTCAAAACCTGTTTTTCCGGCTTACAGTTCCGCCGGTGAATGGCGGTTTTTGAAGAAAATCCGGTTTTGAAGCCGCAAAGATAGCGTTTTATTCCGTTTTGATGCTGAAAAGGGTAGGATGGAAATATTCAACGATGAGCGGATTTGAAACCAAGTATTTCATTCCTTACTTTTTTTGGCAATTTTTCAAATACAATCGTGTAGGACTTCTGAATGTACGCTGTCCATTCTGCCGGGCGCAATGACCGAATGTCTTCTACCAAAACCCAATGATGTCTTGCTGAATACGGCGCGGGTATGATTCCATCCCGTTCAATAAGTTCACCAAACTCTTGGGGAGTGGTTTTGAAGGAAACATATTGCATCCCCAGAAGACTCGTAACGCAAAACATTTTTGATCCAACGGAATAACACAAGTCATTGCCCCATTTGATGTCATGGGTGACGCCATTGAAGCCCATACAAAGTTTCTCAAGTCCGGCAGCCGTCATCTGAATTCTTATTTCAACAGCTATTGCAAATAGGAAGGCAATTTAACGCCTGCCTTTAAGGCGTCGTCAGCGAAGGGTGTACCGTGGGTGATTTTTAGAGGTACTACACCTGCCCATACATCCATGGAATAGTCCTCCTCATCATCTTTGGGTGGGCCGGTCCGGACCTTGGCAGATGCCTCAGCGATCGTGAATGCCAGTACCATGGTCGACTTCCATTCGTTATCTGTTGGCTTTCGCACGTCGGCCCACCGGCCTGGACACATTTTTTCTGTGAACACTTCAAGCGCTTTGTACATCTCCTCTTTTTCGGTCACTTGTCTCGGCTTTCCGAAAATCACCACAGACCGGTAATTGACGGAATGATGAAATGCAGAGCGTGCCAACACCAGCCCGTCCATAATTGTAGCGCTGAGGCATACGGGTAATTTCTTTGTAGCGATTTCGCGCATATAGAAACTGCCTACACTGCCGTGGACATAAAGGGTATCGGCAATCCTGCAAAATCCAGTAGGAATCTGGAATGGCTCACCATTATTTGAATAGGCGAGTGTGCAGAATAGCGCTTCGTCCAAAATAGAATAGATGGCGTCTTTGTCGTACACGCCCCGCTTCGGAAGTCGGGTGATTTCGGTTTTGTCGGTGATGGGAAATTGTGCCATGATTAGGTTGTTTTTATTTTGATGAGAAAGCAGTCGTTAAATCGCTCCATGCCGATCTTTGGATAGTATGCAACGGCGGCGGGAGCAGATAGCAGGATCAGTGAAGTATTTTCTCCCGCAAGCCTGTGCGTTTCGCTCACCAATTTTTTGCCAATACCCTGATGCTGAAAAGCTTCATCCACGGCAAGGTCCGAGAGATAACAGCAAAATGAAAAGTCCGTCAATGCCCTTGAAACTCCAACGAGCAGTTTGCCGGACCAGGCGGTAACCTGGATGTTTCCGTGGGCAAGCATTTTCTCAATCCTCCCAACGTCATCAACAGGTCTTCGCTGGCCCAGCGTGGATCGTTTCAATACGTCAATGAATTCCCTGGCAGAAATCCTTATGTCTTCCCGGTAAATGATCGAATTCATAATTAAATCTTGAGAACTATCTTTCCAAATTGTCTGCCTTCTTCCATGTGCCTGAATGCTTCATTGACTTCTCCCAGAGTAAATATTTTATCAATTACCGGTTTGATTTTATGCTTGTGTACGAAATCAAGCATGGAGAGAAACTCATCTTCTGTGCCCATGGTGGTACCAAAAATGGAGACTTGCTTCCAATACAGGCTTCGCGTGGACAGGTCCTCGATGTTCCCTGCCGTTCTTCCAAAGTTGACAATCCTTCCACCCGGCACCACGAGGTCAAGTAAAGAAGCAAAGTGCCTGCCGCCCGCAGTGTCCACAATCACATCAAATCCTCCGGCATTCTTCTTCAATTGTTCTGCCCAATCATCCTGTTTGTAATTGTGACCAGCCAGGGCGCCAACGCTAATTGCCTTCTGTATTTTGGTATCATGACCTGAAGTCACGAACACTTTAGCCTGAAATGATGCGGCCATTTGGAGGGCCCACAATGCTGCACCGCCTCCTACGCCGGTGATGAGTACCTTTTCACCAGGCCGAAGACGTGCCTTGGTGAAAAGAGCCCGGTAGGCGGTCAGTGCAGACAATGGCGTCGCGGCAGCCTCTTCGAAAGAAAGGTGCTCTGGTTTTTCCACCACTTGCTTTCTGGCTATAACGATGTGTTCGCTAAAGGTACCTGAGTCTGGGAATCCCAGTATTTTAAAAGCATCTGCCTGCACAGTGGGATTCTTTCCCCAACCGATGCTGGGATTTATGACGACTTCTTGCCCGATGATTTCTTCCTCTACATCTTCGCCAACGTCTTCAATTACTCCACTTCCATCGGACCCGAGGATTATTCCATTGGCGGAAGGTGAAGCTTGTTCCCGCTGAATCCAGAGGTCACGGTGATTTAGTGCTGCAGCGTGAAGCTTGATCAGCACCTGGCCTTTCCCGGGTAGGGGCTTCGGTACTTCGGTGACCAGCAAGGGCGCATCTTTCTCCTTGAAGAGAGCAGCTTTCATGATTGACCTTACACTTTCACGATGTAGTTCCACCGGTGAGTGTCGGGCATTTCGCCGCCTCGAATGTCGTGCAATTTTGCTTTCATCCGCAGCTGAATGCTGTTGGGTGTTGGCGTCGGGATGGTATAATCTGTTCCGTGAATATTGATTACGGCGATGGATGCTACCACGGCGGCGGTACCGGCACCGAATGCTTCAGTCAACGTCTTGTTCTTAAATCCCTCGGCCAGTTCATCCACACTGATGCGTCGTTCTTCAATGGGAATACCTTCCTCTCTCGCCAGGGTCAGGATGGAATCGCGGGTGATGCCATCAAGAATCGCAGAACTGAGTTTCGGTGTGACCAGCTTTCCGTTCAGTACAAACATCACATTCATCATCCCCACCTCGTCGATATACTTGTGCTCTTTGTGGTCTGTCCATAGCACCTGGTCAAACCCTTCTTTTCTTGCCATCTGGGTAGGATAGAAAGCGCCACCATAGTTTCCAGCACATTTTGCAAAGCCCGGACCACCTTCTGCTGTGCGCGTAAAGTGGTCTTCCACCTTCAACCGGAAAGGCTTGCTGTAATAAGGTCCAACCGGACTGGTGAGGATTACGAATTTGTACAGGTCTGCCACTTTCACACCCAATCTTGATTCCGATGCGAATACAAGCGGGCGGATATACAGGGATGATCCTTCCGATGTGGGCACCCAATCTTTGTCAATCTCAATAAGTGCATGAAGGGACTGAATGAACATTTCGTAGGGAATGGAGGGCATGCACATTCGATCGAGTGATTTGTTCATTCGGTCATGGTGCTTTTGAGGTCTGAAGATATTGATGCTTCCGTCGTTACGTTTGAATGCCTTCATCCCTTCGAAAATGGATTGACCATAATGCAAAGCGAGGATGGCCGGCGTCATCATCAATTCTCCAAAGGGAACAATCACGGGTTCACTCCATTCACCATCTTTCCAGTCGGAGAGGAGCATATGATCCGAAATGTATTTTCCAAATTCAAGATTCTTGAAATCTGTTTCGGTTAGTCTTGAATGGGTCGTTTTCTGAACGTCAAATGCCGGGGCAGTGGTCATACATTAGTTTTTTGTCAAGGTAAAAATAATTTCATTGATTTTGACTAGGTGATGATCGTCGTGTTCGGCGTCAAACCACGCCAGGTCTACAGGTGTCATCGGCACTTTTAGCCGCGGATGAATGGAGGACTTTGAAAGCTGCTCAGGGGTTAGCGATTTATACTTGTTAATATTTGCTATCCGATTGTTGTTGAAGTAAGCCAATACTTTTTCGATCGAAAGACCGTTGTAGTCCCTTGGTTCAAACACAGCGGGTGACAGGACTTCAACACCGGAGGTCATCTCATCAATTCTCCTGTTAGCGATCTCATCCACCTCTGCCAGGTGTCCGATGGTTTGTTTAACAGACCATTTATCGTTGAATATCATCGAAAGAATATTATTAGGAACTTCCTCCACCTTCTTGCACAAACGCACAAAGGTGCCATCCAATCTTTCCAGGAAGTACGGCAACATGGCAATCGGGTGACCGAATTTCAGGTTGCGCTCAAACCAGGGTATACTTTTTAGATTATCCGACATTGATAATGGGTTCATGGCGAATGGGAAAATTGATTGAACGGGCCAGAAAGCACATGTTATTTGCTTCATGGTGAAGGGCAGTCGCCTTCTCCACCATAGTTACCTGTCGAACGGTGATCGTCGGCCGCAACACTATCTCCTTGAACTGACCGCTGCCGTCAGCATTTTCAATCATGATGGCCGTGGCGTCATCAACATATTTTTCAACGATCACCTGATTTACAGAGCACAAATGCAAATACCAGAGCATGTGGCAAGCAGAGCAGGCCGCCACAAAGCTGTCTTCGGGACTGTACCGCGCCGCATCTCCGCGGAACGCAGCATCCGATGATCCAGGCACATCCGGCTTGCCTGCAATTGAAATAATGTGGTTGCGGGAATAGGCCTTGTATTCCGATGTACCCGTTCCATTGTTACCCGTCCACGTGACTTTGGTAGCGTAATGATGTTCTTTTCCCATGGCTTAGTCAATAAACGCTTGCCCTTTCATATATAGTCTTGCCTGTCCTCCAATTTCTACACGGTCTCCTTTCAGAGAACAGACCAAGTCACCCCCGCGCGTGGAACATTGGTGGGCGCGCATGTCGGATTTTCCAAGAACTTTCGACCAGTAGGGAATCAGGGTGGTGTGGGCTGAACCTGTCACAGAATCTTCATTCACACCGGATTGGGGAGCAAAGAAGCGTGACACAAAATCGACATGGTCTCCTTTTGCGGTAGCGATCACGCCGCGTGCCTTCACCCTGGCCAGGTGCATAAGATCTGGATTGAGTTTCCTGACTTGTGTTTCATTTTCAAAGACAACCATGTAGTCAGTTTTACCCAGGAAGGTTTGTTTCGGATGGATATTCAGTGATCGGCCAAGGTCATCGGGCAGCACCGCTTCATTAAAAATATCAACAGGGAAGTTAAGCGTGAGCAAATCACCTTGCCGGGTGACCATAAGTTTTCCGCTGCGTGAAGCAAAGGTTATGCTGTTGCCTGGATGTTGCTCATGGTTGAAAAGAACAAAGGCGGTCGCCAGTGTAGCATGCCCGCAAAGATCAACTTCGACGGCGGGTGTAAACCATCGAATCCGCAGACCACCTGGTTCATGGACATAGTACGCCGTTTCCGCCAGATTATTTTCTGAGGCGATATTAAGGAGCGTAGCATCAGGAAGCCATGCTTCCAGTGGGCAGACCGCCGCAGGATTTCCGGAGAAGAGCCTGCTGGTAAAAGCGTCTACCTGGTATATTTTTATTTCCATGATTTAACGGCCAGGGTCCTTACCATTTTTATTGTCGTCTTGACACTCTCCAGTGCGCGGATTGGATAGGCTTTCAATTGATAACCGCGGTTTACCAGATAAACGCCTGCAATCACGATCAGGATGGCAACACCAATGCGGATATTCAGTTTTTCGTCAAGGATCATCCATCCAAGAATTACTGCAACGACAGGATTAATATAGGCGTATAGGGAAACAATAGTCATTGGTAAATTCTTGATGGCGTACGAATAACAGGCATACGCTGCCACTGAACCAACGAGTACCATATACACCAGGGAGTAAATTACTTCGTCAGACCATTGGATGGATGAGTAGTCGTCCAGGGCAAGGCTCATGGGGATGAGGAATAATCCTCCGAATAACATTTGCAGGCCTGCATTGAGGAACGGATTGGAGTGTTGGTTCTTCTTTTTGATATAAATGCTACCGATGGCCCAGCATAAATTAGCCGCAAAGGTAAGGAGGATACCGACCTGATAATGGCCATCCGAGAATTCGACAAGGTGTTCACCAAAAATCATCAATATGCCTGCCAGCCCAGTCAGCAGCCCAAGGGCAATGAGCCAGTTGGGTCTTTCGTCCTTGGTAACAAGCAGGTTGATGAAGATGGTCCACACCGGCATCATGGAGCAAATGATGGCAGCAATGCCGCTTGAGATATATACTTCAGCATACCCCACCACGGCGATTCCCAATGCAGTCATGAAGAAGCCGCTGACTGCCTGGTGAAACAGCGTAGTGCGGTCAGGCCACGAAGCTCTTCCAATGGTGAGCATGAAAATTACCAGTATTGGACCTGCTAACAGGAATCGGAGCATCGAAAAGAGAAATGGCGGGAACTGTGTGACGCCAATTCGCAAGGCGAGGTATGTAGTGCCCCAGATGACACATACCGCTGCCAGGGCGAGATAAGCAAACAGCAAACTCTTTTTCGGTGCTTCTGAATTCATAATGCAAATTTTCAGATAATAACGGAAATAAAACAGTTTCAGTTTTAATTCTTTTGGGCATATCAGTTGATTCAGGGGATCGCATTTTGCTCCAAATGGGATGTGTTGAAGCCGGAGATCATATTTCTAAGAAATGATCATGAATTCCGGGAGGGCTTCATGCCCCGCTCAGGTATGCCAGTCAATACATTCGTGAATAAATCTGTAACCCATGGAGAATTCCAATGAAACTCCCCTCGATCCCGACGACGACCTTCAGGCATCCAATGAACTCCTACGGCTTAAACTCGAATTGGATCACCACATGATCATGAGTGGCAGCAGTTCCGAACTTCCTCCGGAGGTAGAGCATGAATGGCTCAAGAATATTTACGATTTTGAAAAACAGTGTAAGGAAGCAGGCAAGGCAATGGTCTATGATATACTGGGTCGTCCTCCGTTTAAACCTTACCATGAATTGACCAGGGAAGAACTCCGGTCCGAGTTAGAACGATTGAAAGCCATGATGGAAGCGAAGGGAATGGGCCTGGATTTCTGCTGCGAATATGATGATGAAGTGATCTACCGATTTATTACTGAGGAATTGTTTGAACATGAAACGGACGCATTCCTCATGGAAGGTATGTTCCGTCATTTTACCTATGAGGAATTTCATCCCAACCACGACTATGACCTTAGAAGATACACGCTGGATTTCTTCGAACACATTATGGAAAGAAAGTGGGATGACCATTATCACGGTTATTACCTATCGGATAAGATGACCTTCCAGGGCAAGGAGCTCTCTGCATCTATGGTCTCGGAAATCCTTTTGGCTTTCCAGGAAGCGCACACCAGGTTTGAGTGCAAGAGAGCGCAAATCGAAAATGTCCAATTTGACCTGGAGACCGGAAAAGGTACAGTAGCGATGAACATTGGTTATGTTGCACATCCCCATCAAGGGATGGCGAGAATATTTGAAGGAACAAGCAAGGTCTCCTTCAATTACTCCGGAGACTATTGGCTAATCTGCGGCTTTGAGTTTCCCGGCTTATCTGGCGGAGCTAAATTAAAGTGATTTATCTGTTAGGACATCTCTAAAAAACTGCTCCCGTTCGAGAGGGACTTAGCCTTACCTCACAAAAACCAAATATTGCCAAGGTTTCAGAGGTATCCCCTTGCTCATCGATAGCTCGTACGATTCACCCGTAAAGTAATCCTGGAACTTGCCTGTTGCTGAACTATCTGCAAGGTGAAATTCTTGCGGCTTCTTCGAGAAATTGATGATGCCGATCACTTTGTTATTATCCTTTGTCCTTTGAAATGCATACACGTTGGGATCTTTGGCATTGATGCGATGAGTCATGCCGCCATATTCACCACACCACAGGGCTCTATTGGAGGAATGAAGGGCAACAAGCTTCTGGTAGAAAGGTTGAACTTTGAGAGGGTCACTCCAGTCAACGGTATCCTTTGCGAAAAAGCGAAGACGCTTGTGGAGGGCCACTTCCTGGCCACTGTACAGCATGGGCATCCCATAGGCAGTAAAGATGAATGTTGCGAAAGTCTGGTAGCCATCGCCATAGCGTTCAAACTCAGTTCCATTCCATGAATTTTCATCATGATTGGTGATCATGGTCATGCGAAAGGGTTTTCGGCCATATTCCTTAATGTCTTTGTCGATCCAGTTGGCAATATCATTGGCATTGGATTTTCCCTTCGCGACATCATTGGTAAGGTGTAGCAGTTCCCATGCATACGTCGCGTCAAAATCCAGATGCATCCGCGCACCGTCCCACTCCGCGAGCCAAAAAATATCTTTTACCGGGTCAATGGCCGCACGTGCTTCTTCCCAGAAGTAAAGTGGTATTTCATGACCTGCGTGATCACAGCGAAATCCGTCAATGTCGAACTTGGTTACCCAATTTTTCATTTCGGCGATCATGGCTGCGCGTGTGCCCGGGTTGGTGTGGTCAAGGAGTGCGATATCATCCCAATCGGCTTCATAAACAATGTTGCCCTTACCGTCCTGCGCGTAATATTCCGGGTGAGCATCAATCCAGGGGTGGTCCCAGGCTGTATGGTTAGGCACCCAATCGAGGATAATGTACATCCCCAACTCATGGATCTTTGACACCAGGTTGCTAAAATCCTCAACAGTTCCGAATTCGCTATTTACTTCTGAATAGTTTTTAATGGAGTAGTAACTCCCCAAGGGTAGTTTTCTGTTCTTTACACCGATGGGTTGAACAGGCATGATCCACAGCATTTTGATGCCCAGTTCTTTCAGGCGGGGGAGGTCCTTTGCGAAAGCATTGATGGTGCCTTCCGGAGTATGTTGACGGATATTTACTTCATAAATAGTAAAGCTTGCAGCCTTTTCAGGAAAGGTGACAGACTTGGTGACTACGTCCGGGCTACCCTGCGGTGGTTTCTTTGTGCATGAATACAGGGCAATTGAGAAGAGGGTAAGCAACAATAAAAATTTGTTCATGACACAATATGTTTAAATATCAAATTCATCTTCGTAAAGATATTTAAAACGCAAAGAGATTGGAACCTTTGAATGGGCAGATTTTGGAGTGTTTCTCCGTCAGATTTGGCTAATTTTGCTGCCAAAATGTTAAAACCTGAAGAGCATGGATGTGAAGGACAGCAATGGGAATATACAAAGCGACGGCGATTCAGTCACTGTTATTGAAGACCTTAATGTCAGGGGTTCATCACTTAATATTCATCATTTCTTTGGCATTTCTCTTTGAAGAGACAATCGCCAAGTTGACCAGCCCAATCTCAAAAGCCAGGGAGGGCCTACCAATCTCGGGGGGCTAGTAAGTCACCTAGCAGTCTATTTTAGTTTTCCTGATAGAAATAGACAAATCTCATTTAAGGGCATTTCTAAAAACTTCCTTAATCCTTCTCTCCTGGAGAAGGATTAAGGATGAGGTAGTCAATGGCAAGGTCTTAGAGATGCCCTTAATTGTAAAATACTGCTTTTGAGGTATTGCCTGAACATTTGATTTGAGCCTAGATTTGATTACCTCAACGGGAGTTGAATGAATGCGGGATACTGAAATAATATATTACCATAATTAGAATGGAAACCAATAATTTTTATGAAAAACAAATTACACCCAATCCGAGCACTGGCATTGTTGATCCTTGTCCTAGGTTCAACAATGCCTACACGCGGTCAAGATAATGTGGAGCCGGATAAAATAGTGCTCGGCGTGAAGGCCGGTATCAATAACGGTCTTTTCAGAACCAACAATGGCTTCTCCCTGTGGGATAAGAATTCGAATGTCTTTGGATACCAGGTAGGTGTGTATGGGACCTACCCGTTGAAAGACTTCTTGAAGGCCCGTTTGGAGTTGCTTTATGTTAATCAGGGCGCAAAACTCGCTGATTATAATTATACAAGTACTGTTAAGAATGTGAATGCAAAGGCTCACATGAATATGCTTCATATTCCTTTGGTTGCCGAGCTTGGAATCCCAGATTTTACTGGATTAATAAAACCCAAACTGATAGTCGGAGGTTTTTACAGCTACACGTTTAAGGTCAATTCTACGTTTGATCAGGAGACGTATTTCGCAGATGGGAGCAATCAAACGCGTCATGGAAGGGAAGATATCTCTGGGTTGTTTAAGCACAATCAATATGGATTTATCATTGGCATCGGTGGCGAGATTTCGCTGGGTGGCAAGCCTTTGCTTGTAGAGTTGAGGTATACTCACACAATCAACAACGTGGGAATTGATGGATTTGAATACAGTTACCTCGGATCCACAAAATACAATAAGTATGGTACTGGTTTGTATCCTACATCATTGGGTTTAAATGTTTCGTATCCAATTTTCAACCTTAATTAATTCTTATGAAATTAAACATAAAATATGCCCTGTTCATTCCTTTTCTTGCGGTTTTCAGCTCTTTGCTGATGGAGTCATGCAAAAAGGATGAAATACTTTCTTATGATGCCGCCAAGAAACAAAAGCTTTCGTATTATGCCGACTCGGTCCGTGTGCATGACTCGCTGGTTAACGTAAATAGTGGTGGTCTGATTGATTACAGCATTCAAATTATTTCAGGGTCCACCACCTCGCTAAATTCGGGAATCGGCGGACGGTCACAAACTTCGCAGAAGATTGTTGCGAGAGCTGTCGTCACGATCACTCAATACGGCAAACGGGCAATAGACAGTACCAATACTTCCGGTATGGTAGTGTTCAAAAACCTGATGAGGGGTGGAATTGGCGTGACCATTCAAAAGACAGGATTTACAGAAGTGAGCTACGTGGCCGCTATTGACCCTAGCAATACGACATCAAACGGGACACGCCATACCATGGGGAATATCATTCCAATCTTTGAGACCACTGGAGCCAATACGGCTACCATTGTCGGCCAGGCAACCGTTCAAACAGACTTGACGAACACTAACCGTGAGCAGGTTCCCGATGCGTCCAATGTAACTGTGCAGGCAACAATCGATACCAGGGACCCTCTATTTAACACGCAATTCCTTAACGGCAACAACAGTCTCCCCACCGGCGCTGTCCCCCCCTACGGCTTTAAGGCTGATTATATGGCATCCATTCTGTCAGTAAGCTATGGTACAGGCGGATCTTCAGCAAAAATAACGGGAGGCGCATATTCGATTGTTGTGCCTGCGGCCGTAGATGGTCTTCCGATCAAGATTTCGTATTCCGACTTTGCAGGCACCCAAAAGGTGTTTGAAACTGGTTCGGGAAGTGGTGGCTCTTTCAACCAAATTGCTACCTATAGACAGTTGTTTGGCGCAGGCATTACATCCTCTGCTGTGCCTTCTTCTGCTGGAGTAAATGTCACCTTTGCAGGTGGTGCAGGCGCGGCCGCGACAGCGGTGATGAATACACCACAAATCTTGGACAGGGTTACGATTACCAACGGCGGAACTGGATACACCAGTGCGCCTACAGTATCGTTTGCCGGTGGAGGTGGTTCAGGTGCTGCCGCAACAGCAACCATTACAAATGGTGTGGTGACGGCAGTTACTCTTACCAACGCAGGTACAGGTTATACTGCGAATCCAACTGTTTCTTTTGCAGGCGGTGGTGGAGCAGGTGCAATCGCCAACGCAACCCGGGTGGGAGCGACGGTATTGGGCGCCAGCATTACCAACAGTGGTACCCAGTATTATACCGGCGTACCCAATGTTCATTTCTTAACTGTTGCAGGTGATGGAGGTCAAGGTGCTACCGGAACCGCTGTTGTCCTAAATGGAAAAGTTGTCGGAATTACCATTACCAATGTTGGTTCAGGTTATACCGCTATACCTACAATTGTTTTTGATGATCCGGCAGGTGCGCAGGGATTTGCCAATATTGTAAACGGAACCATTGGTACAGTTACGATCGTCAATGGAGGATTCAATTACAGCGCGCCCCCCCTGGTTACCATTACACCGACTGTAGGCGCTCCTGGTGGAGGTGCAACAGCAACCGCAACTGTTACAGGAGGGCAGGTTACTGGGGTCACGGTAACAGGTGCGGGGACGGGATATATTGGCGGCAATGTTCCGACAGTCTTAGAGGCCTTCAGTACTACCAATGGGAATACGGGCTCAGGATCACAAGCCGCAACAAAAGTATACACCACTACCGGGAAAACCCTGGTCAATGATGTATACTACGGTACTGGCATCAAAATATCAAATTGATAATTCAGGTTTAGCTATAGGTTATGGGGACCCTGCGAAGGGTCCCTTTTTTTGGCCTCTGCACCAATGGTTTTAACTGCTAAGGTTTCAACACTTGTAGGTGTTACTGGGAACATTTTGAAAATCTTAGGTTCGTTACCTGTCAATCTTCGAAATTTGACTTTCTTTTCTCCTGGATAGCCTTAAAGGTTTCAGTAAGATCATCGGAAAGCAGCATCGTCGAGTTCCAACGCGCTACGAAGTCAAGCCCCTCAGCCACTGAATGATCACGTGACTGCCGTAAAACTTGCTTCGTTCCACGTATTGACAAGGGAGATTTGGCTGCGACACCTACGGCAATCTTCATTACTTCTTCCACCATCGTTTCTTTTGAATCAAATTGTCGGTTGACAAGACCAATGTCACATGCCTCGGAAGCCATGACTGGTCTCCCGGTATAAGCCATCTCTGCCACCACAGCAGGTTTGACGAATTTGGGTAGCCTTTGCAACGTTCCCAGGTCGGCTACCATGCCCATATCTATTTCCTTTATGGTGAAATATGTGTCGTCAGTGCAATAACGGAGGTCACAGGCAGCGATAATGTCCACTCCACCTCCAATGCAACCGTTGTGGATTGCCGCGAGTACAGGTTTATGACACGCTTCGATCGCGGTAACGCATTCCTGGAGTTCGCGGACGAGCGCGTAAATTGCCTCACTGCGATTTCCATCCGGCACCTTCTCAAGATCTTTTACTGACATCAGCAACTCGAGATCAATTCCCGCACAAAAGAGTTTGCCTTCTCCCGAAAGCACGATTACCCTGACGTCCTTTTGCACGCTGAGCGACTCAAATATCAATTTCATTTCTTTCCAAGCCTCAAGATGAAGAGCATTTGCCTTTTGAGGACGATCAATAGAAACTTGAGCAATTTTTTGATGAATTGAAACACGGAAGCTGGTGTAATTCATTAGAAGTGGGTTTAACAATCACAGTAATGTATTTATTGCCGAAAACGAATGCAACGGCCAAATTCGTTGATTTATTTCATACCTTCACCTGTGCTGTCCTCCCGCAACCTTTTCATCGCTACTTGTTTGTGCCTCTTTGCTTTCGGAGAGATGAATGGCCAATCTGAAAGTACGGGAATAAAGACCCCCATTTTGGAAACCCCCAAGGAGGTGGTGGCGTCGACCATTGGTGCAAAAGACACTGAGCATTCTGAGAAAACATATTCCATCTCCATTGTTGTCATTAATATCCGCAACAGGAAGGGCGTCATCCGGTTCAAATTTTATGATGACGCCACCGGCTTTCCGCACGATACAGGGTTTCTGAAGGTGGTTGTTCCGAAGACTGAGATGAGGGGTGATTCCCTTGTGGTGACCTATAGTGGATTCAAATCCCAGAATATGGGAATTGCACTACTGGATGATGAAAATAACAATGTCAAACTTGATATGGGTTGGTTCCTACCCAAGGAGGGACATGCCTTTTCTGATTATTACCATTCGGCGTTGAGGAGGCCGGTGTACAAGGACTTTGACTTTTTCCTGATGAGCAACAAGACCGTAAAGATGAAGATGAAATACTACTAGTCCTACTTTGTCAAGTTAAAAAAAGAGGGTGAAGAATAAACATTTGACGGCTCAGAATGCTTAACTTCACCCTTGTAATAAAGCAACCAAATATAGCTGTTCTCAAAAGGGACGGCCAAAAAAAATGACTCTTTTT
>JANYHW010000235.1 GCA_025358885.1 Cytophagales bacterium
AACTCAAAAATTGACACATTCTACTTCCAGGCCAATCCCAACACCCACAACATTTTTGTCCAGTACTTTATCAAAAATTCAGACGGATCCTTTAGCGAATTCAAATGGACCGAACAGTTTGGCTATCCTTTCTGCGCCACCTCATTTGACGGCCGGTTCCCCGTCCTTTCCAAGGACCTGAGCCAGAAAATCCCACTCGATGGTACGATCCGATATGGAATGGTTTCGTCGGGATTCCTGGTGCTGTTCAGCATCAAGACACTTAAACTTCGAATCACAATTGAGGACCGGGCGCTAAATAAGAGCAATAGCGTGGAAACGCCGGAGTTTACACTACAGTCAATTAAAAAGAGCGGATAGCGGGGAACTTAGAGTTAAGTCCATCAATTTACCATGGACTTACTTCATTATTTACTTTTTAAAGCTTCTGCAACTAATAAAGCGGCAGGAATTTTCCGGGATCAACCTCCCTCATCATCGCATAAATCTTATCCACGATATCCTCCGGGTTAGGCTTGGAGAAATAATCGCCATCGCTGCCGTAGGCAGGGCGGTGTTCAGTACCCGTGATGGTGAGGGGCTTCGAATCGAGATATTGATAGGCCTCTTGTTCCTCAAGGACCTTTTGCATCATAAATGATGTGGCCCCTCCGGGCACATCTTCATCCGCAAATATAACCCGGTTGGTTTTTTTGATGGATTGCACAATACAACTGTGGATATCAAATGGCAACAACGTCTGCACATCGATTACTTCACAAGAGATTCCAAGTTTTTCAAGATCACCGGCGGCTTCCATCATAATCCTGCACATCGAGCCATAAGTCACCACCGTGACATCATCCCCTTGCCGGAGGATGTCTGGTACACCCAGTGGCACAGTAAACTCACTGATGTTATCAGGTAACTTTTCTTTCAGTCGATATCCATTCAGGCACTCGATGAGCAAGGCAGGATCGTCGGACTTTAACATCGTGTTATAAAATCCTGCTGCCTGGGTCATGTCGCGGGGCACCAGCACATAAATACCCCTGATGCTTCCGAGCACCATGCTGATGGGAGATCCTGCATGCCAAACACCCTCAAGTCTGTGGCCTCGGGTGCGAATGATCAGCGGCGCCTTCTGTCCACCCTTAGTCCGGTACTGCAAACACGCGAGGTCATCCGACATAATCTGGATGGCATACAATAAATAGTCAAGATATTGAATTTCTGCAATGGGTCTCAGCCCGCGCAAAGCAAGTCCTATCCCCTGACCGAGGATGGTGCACTCACGGATGCCCGTGTCGGTAACCCGCATGTCGCTGTACTTTTCTTGCAGACCGGCAAAGCCCTGGTTTACGTCACCAATCTTTCCCACATCTTCACCGAAGGCAAGGACACGTGGGTCGCGATCCAGGGCTGCACGGAAACATGCTTGCAGGATCTCACGACCATCGATCAACAATGAGTTGTCGCTGTACACTGGTTTTACTTCGGGCACTTTTAATGCGGCCCACTCCGATTCGCTGTAGAGGTGTGAACTGTAACGGTCTTTGTTTTCCAGGGAAGTCCGTTGTACCCATTGAATGATCTTATCTCTGACATCTCCACTTTCACCGCGCAGCAGTCGCAGCGATTTGCGGGCTGCTTTTACTGCCTCCAGGCGGGTAGGGTTAATGGTTTTATCCATTTCATGCTTCAAGCCCGCGATGTCCGGCGCAAGGGCAATGGCCTCTTCGAGGTATCCACTAAGTTCATGTTGATCGTGCTGAATACCTTTGTTAAAAGCCTTCCACGCAGCATCTTTCTCCGACTTCGCAAATGCCTTGGCTTCCTTTTCAATATCTGTAAGCTCTTCCGGTGTGCTGAGTTCGTTTTCAAGTATCCATTCACGCATCTTTCGGATGCAATCGTGCTCCACTTCCCATTTCAGTCGTTCTTTGGATTTGTAACGCTCATGAGAACCAGAAGTAGAGTGTCCCTGCGGCTGGGTCATTTCTTCCACATGGAGCAATACAGGCACATGTTCTACGCGGCACACTTTTTCAGCAGCTTCAAAGATGTTGCACAGGGACTCATAGTCCCAGCCATTCACTTTGAATATCTCGAATCCCTTTTCATCGTTGAAGCGCTGAAACCCAGAGAGAATCTTTGATATGCTTCCTTTTGTCGTTTGGAATTCTTTTGGAACGGAGATGCCATAGCCATCATCCCAAACGGTGGTAAGCATGGGCACCTGCAGGACGCCAGCGGCATTGATGGCTTCGAAAAACATCCCCTCCGAAGTCGAAGCGTTACCGATCGTTCCGAAGGCGATTTCATTACCATTGTCGGAAAGGTCTTTGTAAGAACTCAACCCCGGATTGGTCCTGAATAATTTGGATGCATAGGCCAATCCTACCAGCCGTGGCATTTGCGCTGCCGTGGGCGAAACATCGGCACTGCTGTTTTTTAGTTTTGAAATCTGTTTCAGGGCGCCATCACTGTCCAGCATCCGGGTTGCATAGTGACCATTCATCAGGCGGCCGGCAGAGGCAGGATCTGCTTCCACATCGGTATGGGCGTACAATTGGGCAAAGTATTGTTGAAGCGTAAGTTCGCCAATGGCGAGCATGAACGTCTGATCGCGGTAATAGCCTGCACGAAAATCACCAGGGCGGAATATTTTGGCCATGGCAATTTGGGCAATTTCCTTTCCATCACCGAAGATCCCAAACTTGGCCTTGCCCATGAAGACTTCCTTGCGGCCAATGATGCTCGCTTCCCGACTTGCGCAAGCCAACCGATAATCCTTTAGAATCATCGTGATCTTCTTTTCAGAAAATCTGGATTTGATCGTTTTCGTTTGAGGCACCAAGGATCGTTTAAATCAAAATTAGGGAAATATACAGGAGCGTTCAAAATCAAAATCCCATCCCCAATAATATAGCGGTCAGGTCACCTGGAACCAAAGAATTGCACCCAATCGCCTCCTTTCACCAAAGTTTCGGAGCCTCCCTTTTCGTACAAATAAATGCCGACGCGTTTGCCATGAAGTGCGATTTCATCATAATAGTAACCCACACTCATTTCAAGTATGTGAATGGCCCGCTCTATGGATGGGTCTGTGATGCGGAATATTTCCACTGTGAGGATATCGGTGAGCTTGTCCGTACGGACGGCATATGGATATTCATCCATTGCATACAGTTGATATCCTTCCAGGACAACTTCGCGTAAAAATTCCAACCCATTCTCAAAGTGCCGGTAGTTGCTCATACCCCTGCGGAGTGAACCATAAAAAGCGTATGTGTGATCAGGGCTCATGGGGAAAACGTAGAAAAATAGGCATTTCAATCGAATCCGGAATCTTTTATCTTTGCGTTCCTTAAGTTAAAAACTGAAAGTCAGGTTTCAACTTACGGTTCAACTCAATGACAACTTATTCAAATCTTTTCCCCATGATCATCGGCGTACCAAAAGAAATCAAGAACAATGAAAACCGTGTAGCCCTTACACCTGCAGGAACGCAAGAACTCACCCGCAGGGGACACACGGTCTATATCCAAACCAAGGCAGGCGAGGGCAGTGGCTTCAGCGATGAAGAGTACATCAAAGCCAATGGTAAAATTCTTCCAACCGCCGAGCAAGTATTCAGCACTGCGGAGATGATCATCAAGGTGAAAGAACCGGTGGAGCAAGAGTACACCCTCATCCGCCAGGACCAATTGGTATTCACTTATTTTCACTTTGCTTCCTATGAACCGCTGGCCCATGCCATGATCAAAACCGGTGCTGTTTGTCTCGCTTACGAAACCGTGGAGCGTGTGGATGGCAGTCTGCCGTTGCTTGTGCCTATGAGTGAGGTAGCAGGACGGATGTCGATCCAGGAAGGCGCCAAATATCTGGAAAAGCCATTGAAAGGTCGCGGTATTTTGCTTGGAGGCGTACCCGGGGTGATGCCCGCGAAAGTATTGATCCTCGGCGGCGGTGTGGTGGGAACGAATGCCGCCAAGATTGCCGCCGGTATGGGTGCAGACGTAACCATCACGGATGTGAATATCAACCGCCTTCGTTACCTGGATGATGTGATGCCGAAGAATGTGCACACCATGGTGTCGAACGATTACGTTTTGCGTGAGCTGGTGAAGACCCACGATCTGATTGTCGGTGCCGTGCTGGTGCCTGGCGCCAAGGCCCCAAAACTTATCACACGCGACATGCTCGCTACAATGCGTCCCGGAACGGTGCTCGTGGATGTTGCTGTAGACCAGGGCGGGTGTATTGAGACCTGCAAGCCCACCACGCACGAGAACCCCACCTATATTATTGATGATGTCGTACACTATTGCGTTGCGAATATGCCTGGGGCGGTTCCCTATACCTCTACGCTTGCCTTGACAAATGCGACCCTACCCTATGCGATCAAACTTGCTAACCAGGGATGGAAGAAAGCCTGCCAGGACAGCATGGAGTTAAGGAAAGGATTGAATGTGATCCAGGGGAAAGTCGTGTACAAGGCAGTGGCGGATTCATTCAACTTACCGTTCACGGAGGTGAAGGAGTTTTTAAGTTGATTTGAATTTATGAAGCGATTAGTCCGTGAATATTAAATTGGACTGACAAGGAGCGACTCTTTGGTTGCATAGCATCATGAAACAAATCCTTGGACTTAGCTTCTTTCTGCTCGCTCTGACGGCGACTGCCCAACTCGAGAGCCACCAGGGTGACAATGGAAAGATGGGGTTTATGGATAATGACCGCTGGGTCATCCAACCTGTATACGAGAAGGTTTCTGAATTCTATGATTACACTATAGCCGGCGTTAAGCTCAATGGAAAATGGGGGTTCATCGACCGCAGCGGAAAGACCGTACTCCCTTTTCAGTACAATGAGATCAATGACAACGAAGGGCCTTATTTATCGGTTTCCAGTGGCAATAAATTTGGGGTGTTGGACCTTGTGAAAGGAACCGAAGTAATCAAGTGCCAATACGACAAGCAGTTTAACTTTGATACCGGGTTATTCAGTTCACTGGGTATGGTGGCATTGGTGAAGCACAACGGTAAAGAGGGGATTGTGAACATGAGCGGGACAGAACTGGTTGCCTGTCTGTATGATCCAAATTCGATCCAGGAGGAAGACTCCGCACACTTCACGGTGAAGATCGGGAAGAAGCAAGGGCTGATCGATTTGAAGGGTGCGACGATTATTCCATGTCAATTTGACCAGGTGATGCTCAATTCGGATGGTTTCTATGACACCTCCAAAGGCAAAAAGAAAGGCTTATACTCCAGGGAAGGCAAGGAAAT
>JANYHW010000024.1 GCA_025358885.1 Cytophagales bacterium
TCAATTATTTTATGTTGGTGCCCAGGCAGGCATATGGGGGATTTCCATTAATTATATCACCGAACTTATCCCCGGAACGACGCGGGAGCTTGCTTCTAAAAACTATATGGCCATCGGAACGCTGCTCTTCGTCATCGGCAGATTTTTGGGAACTTGGCTGATGAGTTTCATTAAAGATAACCGCCTACTTGCCGTCTATGGGTTAATTGCATCTATGCTGAGCCTTTTGGGTGCTCTGGCAAGCGGTGGTCTTGCCGTGTATTCAGTCCTGACCATCTACTTCTTCATGTCCATCATGTTTCCCACCATATTTGCCCTCGGTGTCAAAGACCTGGGGCAACAACAAAAACTGGGATCCTCATTTATCATTATGGCCATTGTTGGCGGGGCCATTGTTCCTCCCATTATGGGACTTCTTGCTGATTCTTACGGTGTCCGCACGGCATTCTTTGTGCCCTGCCTATGTTTCCTTGCTGTTGCTTACTTTGGAATGCAAGGATTCAAGGTCCGAAGGCCCTCATCAAGTCAACCATCATGAAACGGTATTGCTTTGCCCTTGACCTCAAAGATGAACCTGGTCTCATACGGGAATATATACAACATCATCAGCATATTTGGCCTGAAATAATTCAGAGTCTGAAAAGCGCAGGGATCCACCATGCAGAAATTTATCGAACAGGTCCAAGGCTTTTCATGATATTGGAAACCAACGAATTATTTACCCTTGACAAAAAAACAACTTCAGATTTATTGAAGCCGAAGGTACAGGAATGGGAGGCGTTGATGTGGAATTATCAGCAGGCTCTTCCCAACGCGAAGCCAGGTCAAAAATGGGTGCTTATGGATAAAATTTTTAGCTTGTGAATTCCATATGAAACATCAAAAGGTAATTTGGCTTGCGTTACTCATCTTGACATCCTGCGCCAAACCGGAACCCGATTGGAATGCATTGAAATCTCAACTCGATGAAATTGGAAGGAACGACCAACTTTACAGGGGAGCGATGGATTCCATCGGAGTGAAGTATGGTTGGCAATCAACGGAGATGCAAGCCTTATGGGCTAAGCAGATGAAACTTGACTCAAGCGATCTCGCCCAGGTTGAAATTATTATTTCCACCGTTGGCTATCCACCATCTGCCAGGGTTGGCACCTCCAATGAAGCGATCTTTTATACCTTACAGCATAGCCCGGATTCAATCATGGTAAAGCATTATGATCTTATCACAAAGGCCGGTGATGATGGAGAACTAAAGAAATCAATCGTTGCCTTGTATGTTGACCGGGTATTGATGAACAAAGGTGAACCACAACTGTATGGATCCCAGATCAGGATGGAGTACAAGACCGACTTTAAGGGTCAAAAATATGACTCAGTATTCCTGTGGAAACTAAAAGATCCGGATCACATTACTGAAATGCGAACTAAAATGGGATTGCCTCCCCTGGCTGAGTACCTGAAACACTTTGAGATCGATCCGGCAAAAGGTTATATCATCAAATATGCTCCCTCCCACTGAACAGCTTTTCCCATCATCCGTTCTCCGGAACTTCTGCGTAGAGGTTTTCCGGCATTTTGGGGTGCCCCCCCAGGACTCCGAGACGGCTGCCGATGTTCTCTCGCTGGCCGACCTCCGGGGAATTGATTCGCATGGAGTGGCCAGGCTCCACACCTATTTCGAGATGTTGACGATGAAGAGAATTAATCCAACACCAACCATCAGGATCACGCGGGAGCATAAAAGTGTTTGCACCGTGGATGGCGACAACGGTCTTGGTCTGGTCGTTGGACCAATGGCAAATGAAATTGCCATGGACAAGGCCACACAGTTTGGCTCAGGATGGGTCAGCGTGTGCAACACCAATCACTATGGTATTGCCTCTTATTACCCGCTGCAAGCCCTCAAACGGGATATGATTGGATGGTCGATGACTACCAGTACTAAACTGGTTGCTCCCTTGTGGGGTGCGGAGCGAATGCTGGGCACCAATCCTATTTCCATTGCTTTTCCAGGATTAAAAAACCTCCCCATCGTGATCGATCTTGCCACCAGTGCTGTCGCTTACGGTAAAATAGAAATCGCCAAGAGAAAGAACCAAACAGTACCAAAAGGTTGGATTGTAAGCCAGCAAGGTGAAATGACCACCGATCCTGATGACATGATCAATGGAGGTGCACTTCTTCCCCTGGGATCCGAAAGAGAGTTAGGAGGACACAAAGGTTATGCACTTGCAGCCATGGTGGACATTCTCTCTGCGGTGTTAAGCGGTGCCAACTGGGGGCCTTTCGCTCCTCCCTTCGCCCTGCGACAAGAAATTCCGGACAGAAGTGTAGGCAAGGGTATCGGCCACTTTTTTGGGGCTATGGAAATAGAAGGCTTCATGGACGTAAATGAATTCAAAAAGAGAATTGACGATTGGATAGAAGTCTTTAGAAACACCAAACCTGCGAAGGGAACCGGCGGTGTTTTGATTCCCGGTGATCCAGAACATAATGAGGAATCGATACGGACTAAGGCTGGGATTCCTCTGCTCCCAGCCGTGATCGCAGATCTTAAAGATATTTCGAAGCATACTGGAATTCCGTTTACCGTTTGATTCAGGCTAATCGGGACTTAACCATCCCGATTCCCATACTGCACCACTATCGGTAGGAGTACACAGTGAAAGGATACATCTTTTTCGCACAATAAGAAGATATAACAGAGGTCACCAGGATTGGTATATACAATTCATAACTGTTGGTCACACTCATGACCAGGAATGATGCTGTCAATGGAGCATGTAAACTACTGCTTAGGATTGCCGCCATTCCAACAATAATGAAATTCACCTCAATCACAGAGCCACCGAGATAATTGACACCTTGAGCAAATAATGCCCCCGCCACGGCACCCAAAAACAGCGATGGGGCAAACACTCCACCATCACCGCCGGCGCCAAGGGTTAGAGCGGTCGCGAGTGGCTTAAGGATCAAAAGAGTCGGTAAGAGGAGAACTAAAGAAGAATGCTTTAATACCCCAAGACCTCTTTGTTCATCCAGTAGCCCCTGAATGAACGCGTAACCTTCTCCATACAGCGGATTGAATGACCATACGAGCAGCCCGATTAAGCATCCTCCGATGCACACCCCTGCCATTGGGCTAACCCGAGTACCGAGCCACGTCTTTGTGCCAATAACCGCTCTGGTCAGATATACTGATGCGACAGCGGCCAAGGCAGAGAACAAAATATAGAATGGCATCGCCTGCAATCTCCACCCATCAAGACTCGTCGAGAACATAGGTTCACTGTCAAAGAAATTGCGGATGCCAAATGCCGTAAATGAAGAAATAGTGGCCAAACCAATTAGTTCCCATGAAAACCCGGTCATCAAGACTTCAACAGCAAAAAAAATTCCTGCCAATGGACTCTTAAAAAGACCGGCAATTCCTGCGGCAGCTCCTGCTACAATCAGGTGTCTCCGGAGCGCGTCATCAAATCGGTCTCCCATCCACGATCCGACCGCCGCGGAGCCGATCACAGTAGAAACTTCAATACCTGTTGATCCACCTGAAGCAATAGTGACAGTGCCTGTGAAAAAATGAACCACTCCTTTTGTTAATTTCAATGGAAGGATAGGCTCCCGAATTGCATTTAATACCTCCCGGATACCTCCTAGTTTCGATTTGCTAACTTTTGCCATCACCACCCATATCAGCAACAGGCCAACGAGCGGAACAAATAACAAAAGCCAGGAAGAATATGACGTGATTACTGAGAACAGGTAATGCTCGGCACCTTCCCCGGCCACTCTCAGGCCCCAGGCAAAAAATGCACAGGCAATTCCCAGGGCGACTGCTGCGAGACAGGCCGGAAGTAGTCGCAATAGCTTGGATCGAAACATCGGGCGTCCCACCTTAATTTTACTTAACGTACGAGGTCATAATAATAAAATTTAAGACCGGAGGTCTTTCAACAAAGTCTCACGGAGGGCGGCCATCCCCACGCTCGCTTTCTCCTGAATGAAATGAAGGTTTGATACACCTCTCACTTCCGGAATATTCGGATCGACAATATATTTATGGACATCATGCCGAACATAATCAATCAATCCTGCGGCAGGGTACACCACCATAGACGTACCCACCACCATAAACAAATCAGCCTGTGATGCAATTGCAGCAGCCACCTCCATCATCGGTACCATCTCACCAAACCAAACAATATTGGGTCTTAGCTGAGAACCTTTTTCACACTTGTCACCCAATTTTAATTCCCATCCTTTGATTGGATAAACGAGATTTTCGTCCAGTGTACTTCTGGATTCAAATAGACTTCCATGTAGATGGAGAACCTCGCGGGAGCCAGCCCTTTCGTGCAGGTTATCCACATTTTGAGTGATGACGGTCACTTCAAAGTATTCCTCAAGTTCAGCAATAATCTCGTGACCTCGATTCGGCTTAACCTCCAATGCCTTTTTTCTTCGTTGATTGTAAAAGTCAAGGACTATGGCGCGGTCCTTTCTCCAACCTTCAGGGGTCGCAACATCCTCGACACGATACCCTTCCCACAATCCACCAGAATCACGGAAAGTAGGGATTCCACTCTCGGCAGAGATGCCGGCACCCGTGAGTACGACAAGCCGCTTCATTTATTTGAAATCTGTCTTAGTTGTTGGTTGGTCGATGTTTCCAGGCATCCCAATCGTCGAAGACCTCGAACAAGGATCAGATGAACCCGCAAAAGAAAATCTATTCCTTTTTCTTCCTGGTAGCGCGTGGTTTCTTGACCGGAGCAGCTACCACTTCCTCTTTTTTCTTCGCGCCAAAGCGACCGAATCGTCCGCGTCTCTCCGGTGCGTTGGCCGCGAGGGTAACACACTCTTCGAGGGTAAGTTCAGATGGTTCCTTTCCTTTCGGAATCTTTACGTTCTTGCTTCCTGCCTTGATATATGGACCAAACCGGCCGTTCAAAACTTGTATATCGGGATTCTCCGCAAATGCTTTAATTAACTTGTTCGCATCCGACACTCGCTTGGCTTCGATCAACGCAACGGCACGTTCCGGAGTGATGGTGTATGGATCTTCTTCCTTAGGAATAGAAACAAATTTTTTGTCATGTAAAACATAAGGACCAAAACGACCAATGTTGGCCACCACAGGCTTTTCCTCAAATGACCCGAGGTCCCGGGGCATTTTCATTACTTCCAAGGCTTCTTCGAGCGTAATGCTTTCAATGAACTGCCCTGGACGAAGTCCGGCGAACTTGGGTTTTTCCGGACTTCCATCTTCCGGATTCTCTCCAATTTGAGCGTAGGCCCCAAAGCGGCCAAGTTTAACATACACCTTCTTGCCAGATTTTGGATCAATACCCAACTCCCGATTCTTATTCTGTACCGAGGAGCGCTCCACCAATTCCGTCTTTGTAACGGTCTTGTGAAATGGACGGTAGAATTGTTCAATCATCTTCTGCCACTGGATCTTTCCATTGGCAATTTCATCAAACTCCTGTTCGATGGTGGCAGTGAATGAATAGTCAGTAATGTCGGGAAAATGCTCCACAAGAAAATCATTCACCACCATAGCGATGTTGGTAGGGAAAAGTTTATTCTTCTCCGCACCTGTGATCTCCAATTCCTGGGTAGGTGTAATGTTGTTGTCGGCAAGGGTGAACACCTTGTATCTCCGGGTCGACCCTTCCCGGCTCTCTTTCACTACATATCCGCGTTTCTGTATTGTGGATATGGTAGGCGCATAGGTAGAGGGTCGGCCGATACCCAGTTCTTCAAGTTTCTTCACCAAGGTAGGTTCGGTATAGCGCGCCGCATGTCGGGAAAATGTTTCTGTTGCTGAAATCTCTTTTAGCGGGAGGTCTTGCCCAACGCTGAGGGGAGGCAACACCTTGCTATCCTCCTCCTTGTCGTCCGCCTCATCGTCGTCCCTCGATTCCATATAAACTTTCAAAAAGCCTTCAAACTTGATGACTTCGCCTGATGCTGTCAGTGTTCTTGGGTTCGTTGAAATCTTAATGATGGCTGTTGTCCGTTCCAATTCTGCATCCGCCATCTGAGAAGCAATGGCCCTCTTCCAAATCAATTCGTAGAGGCGCTGACCATTTCGATCAATGCCGGCTTCAAGCAGCGAGAAATCTGTAGGACGGATGGCCTCATGTGCTTCCTGGGCACCGGAAGATTTGGTCTTGTACCGACGTGTTTGTATGAATTCCTTGCCATAGGCATTTTCTACCTGGCGCGTAGCACCCTGCACAGCTTCATCAGAAAGGTTTAGAGAATCTGTTCTCATGTAGGATATCTTACCACCTTCATAGAGCTTCTGGGCAACGACCATTGTCTGCAATACAGAAAAGCCAAGCTTTCGACCGGCTTCCTGCTGGAGAGTCGAAGTCGTAAATGGTGGTGCCGGCGATTTCTTTGCGGGCTTTTTAATCAAGTCTCCGATTGTGTAGGAAGCTCCCTTGCACGATTCAAGAAATTCAACTGCCTCCTGTTCTGAATTAAACTTCTCGCTAAGCTCGGCGACCAGCTGTTTGCCTTTTCCCAAGTCGAAAATCGCGGATACTTTAAAAGAAGATTTGGCCTCAAATCGCTCGATCTCCCGTTCCCGTTCTACAACGAGTCGCACGGCCACTGATTGAACCCGTCCAGCCGATAACCCTGTCGCGATTTTTTTCCAAAGTATGGGTGACAATTCAAAGCCTACGAGTCTGTCCAGAACACGTCTTGCCTGTTGCGCATTCACGAGGTCAATATCGATTCCACGGGGATTCTCTATCGCACTGAGAATCGCCTTCTTGGTGATCTCAGTAAAGACGATCCGACGTGTTTTAGCGTCTTTCAGATTGAGCACTTCTTTCAAGTGCCATGATATAGCCTCTCCTTCCCGGTCTTCATCACTCGCCAGGTAAACCATTTCAGCATCCTCGGAGAGCTTCTTCAGGTTGGCGATGACATCCTTCTTTTCCGGACTGACTTCATAAGTCGGTTCAAAGTTATTTTCGACGTCGATCGCAGCATTTCCCTTACGTAAATCACGAATGTGACCCATGCTGGAACTTACCTTATAATCCTTTCCGAGATAACCTTCTATGGTCTTGGCTTTCGCCGGAGATTCAACAATCACTAGGTTCTTTGCCATCAAAATTTTAGTTGCGAAGGCCTCAAATATCACAATTTTTTAAAAAATCAATTTTTGATGATACAAAATGTCAGGGAATTCAAGCGTTCCTCCTCCATGTTTATCCGATATAATGACAGAAAAAGACGATGGGCATTGATTCACGCAAAGTGCTGGTAAACAGTGGAGCCAGTGGGTTATTGGCCTTCCAGGCCACTCAATTTTATAGGCGTTATCTCACATACCATAAAAAAAATATTTATCGCATTCAGATTTCAGCCTCTATTCGGTCAGGACCAGCCTACTTTCTATAAAGCGACAGACAATGCGTGAAAGATTCTAATTTAGCGCCAATGGATGCAAACGGTGTTTCAAGACCAATGACAATTGCCAAATGAGCCTAGAAGAACAGATCAATCACTTTGATATAAATGGTCCAGGATTAGAAGGCACATTGTTTGGTCTTCCCTTCTCAGAACAAACAGCTAGAATGGTCATCTTGCCAATTCCGTGGGAAGCGACGACATCGTACAGGATGGGGACAGCAAAGGGACCGCAGGCAATTCTAAGAACTTCACGTCAAATTGACTTCTTCATGAGCAAAGTTCCCGATGCGTGGAAGCTGGGAATAGCTATGGCTCCAATACCTGAGCAGATTAAAAATGAAAGTGATCGCGTGCGCACCCTGGTAGAGCAGTACAGAACTCTCCCCGCAGGTGAAGAGCATTCAGCCATCTTATCCAGTAAAATCAATGAGGCTCATGAAAATCTAAATGTCTACGTCAGACAAACCGCACAACAATACCTCAAGGAGGGAAAAATGGTTGGTCTGCTTGGCGGTGACCACAGCACACCCCTTGGTTTTATCCGTGCCCTTGGCGAAAAGCATGAACGATTCGGCATACTCCAGATTGATGCACATGCAGACCTAAGAAAAGCATACGAAGGCTTTACTTATTCCCATGGATCAATCATGCATAACATCCTGAAGAACCCATCTGTCAGCCAGTTAGTTCAGGTAGGTGTCCGTGATTTCTGTGAGGAAGAGGTTCAAATGATGAAACGTGGTATGGGAAGGGTGAAGACATTCTTTGATGAGGATATCCACAAACAACTGATGCTTGGACAGCGATGGGAGAACATTTGTAAAAATGTCCTTGAGCTGCTTCCACAGAAAGTGTACATCAGCTTTGATATCGACGGGCTTGACCCAACCCTTTGCCCCCACACCGGCACACCGGTACCTGGAGGCCTTGATTTTTACCAGTCCATAACACTGATCAAGACCATAGCCACCAGTGGACGCACCATTATTGGATTTGATCTTTGTGAAGTGGCGCCAGGAGATGACGATTGGGATGCCAACGTGGGCTCCCGCATCTTGTGGCAGCTGTGCAATTGGATGGCCGTATCAAACGGAAGCTTAAAGTTTAATGCTAATGCTGAAGGTTCAGCTTAGTAATCGGTATTGGGCTTTCCCACCCTGCACTTTCCACTGGTTTTTTTCCCTATTTTGCTGACTTAACAATAACGCATGAGTGATTTGATCGGCACAATCGCCAACGGAGTCTGGACACCGGTCCTTTTCTTATTGATTCTTGGTGGACTCTTCTTCTTTTTCTATTCGAAGTTTATTCACTACAGATATTTTTTGCACACCATTGCCATTCTCCGGGGCAAGTACCACAACCCTGATGACCCTGGGCAAATCAGTCCCTACGAAGCACTCTCCACCGCACTCGCATCCACTGTGGGGATGGGAAATATTGCCGGAGTCGCCGCTGCCATCAGCATAGGCGGACCTGGCGCTTTGTTTTGGATGTGGGTAACGGCCTTTGTTGGAATGTCGACGAATTTCTTTACCAGCACACTATCGGTCATGTACCGCGGTAAGGATTCTGAAGGTGACATTCAGGGAGGCCCAATGTATGTGATACGCGAAGCATTAAGTAAACGGTGGCGGCCGCTGGCTGTTTTGTTCTGTCTCTGTTGCATGGTCGGTTGCCTGCCCATCTTCCAGGCTAACCAATTGACTCAAGCGATCGTTGACATCGGTGTGTCTGATGAAGAAACCAAGGCTATGTCATTCAGTTTTGCCGGGTTTGAAATCAATACGCTGAAATTTATTATCGGCAGCGTTCTCATGATCATCTCCGGTATAGTCATTATCGGCGGGATTCAACGCATTGGCAGCTGGGCAGGTAAGATGGTTCCGCTGATGATCATTATTTATTTCTTCTCCGTCCTGGCAATTCTCATTGTTAACATCAAGGTGGTACCTCATTACCTTTGGCTGATCATTACAGATGCCTTTTCAGCTACCAACTTTCACGGCCAACCTGCGTTGGGAGGTGTGGTCGGTGGATTAATCGTAGCAGGTGTAAGAAGAGCTTCCTTTTCCAATGAGGCCGGAATTGGCACCGCACCAATGGCATTGGGTGCATCGCAGAGCACTGAGCCGATACGTGAAGGACTTGCATCTATGCTCAGCCCGGCTATCGATACGCTGCTTGTATGCACGCTCACCGCCCTGGCCATCCTCGTCACTGATGTATGGCAAACTTCCGATGCAAATGGTGTTTCGCTTACGGCCAAGGCTTTTCAGAGCTCTCTTCCCGGCGTGGGAAAATATTTGTTGCTGCTGTGCGCTTTCTTCTTTGCCATCACCTCACTTTTCTCCTACTCCTATTATGGAAGCAAGGCCCTCTCCTTTCTCGTGGGGGTCAAGGCAAGTGTGTACTATAACTATTTCTATTTATTGACAATTATTGTCGGTGCCGTGGCATCCATGACTGATGTGATGAACGTGATCGATATTGCGTATGCATTGATGGCAGTGCCCACTATGATTTCCGGGTTTATACTTGCGCCAAAGGTATTGACAGAGGCCAGGTCATACTTCAGCCGGATGAAAGCAGACTTGTAGGATATCTCTGGGTTAGCTGGCAGTTTCTACTGAAACACCCTGTCTATCTTTCTGATAGGGGTAATCAAACAGCCCGTGTTCCTTAATGGCAGACTCTACCTTGTGGGGAACAAATTTCTCCCATCCTATTTCTCCTTTGCGGATCATCGCCAGAACATTATCTGAAATAATGTGAAGGTTACTTACGTTGGCATCCTTGATGTCTTCCAACTTGTTGTTGTCCATCAGGTACCGGAAGAGGTTTTTCGTGTTATCCGGAAGTTGTGCTTCGAAATCTTTCAAAGTAAAAAGCTCGTTACTGTCTTTCTTCCATGCCGGGTAGATATACAGCTTCACATTTGTCCCAAAAAGGGAAGCAAAGCTCTCCAGGAGACCTCCGCGCAAATTTGAATAGGTCTTCTCTTCAAATACCTTCTGCAAGGCATATATCCCCATGATGATGCCAATCTTGTTACCCTTCGTTGTTTTTGACAAATAATCCACCAACCGGTAATACTCAAAATAGTTCGATACAAGGACAGTTTGTCCCAGGGAACAGATGATGTCTGCCCGGTATAAAAAATC
>JANYHW010000025.1 GCA_025358885.1 Cytophagales bacterium
CTTCACAATGATGGCTGGATTTTTCGTCTTATCGCGCGTCTCTGTGATCACTTTTTCACGGTGGCCTGTCTGCTCATCGGATTCCTCCTTATAAGTAATTCCCTCAATGATGGCTTCGTATTCGATTTCTCCATCAAACTCCGAAAGAATGACGGCATTGTAAGGATCCCAGTTACACAACTCATCGCCCTTCTCTACTTTCTGACCTTCCTTCACATGGAGGAAAGCACCGTAAGGAACATTGTTGGTAATCAATACACGGCTCTTCTCTTTTTCAACGATGCGAAGTTCACCGGTACGTCCCATTACAACTTTTACTTTGTTACCATCTTTATCGGTAGAATCAATCGTGCGAACTCCTTCAAATTCTATCACACCACTGAACTTGGCCTTAATGCTTGCTTCTGTCGCAATGTTGGAAGCCGCACCACCTACGTGGAAGGTACGGAGCGTCAGCTGGGTTCCGGGCTCACCGATTGACTGTGCGGCAATTACACCGACGGCCTCACCTGCTTGTACCATTCGACCCGTCGCGAGGTTGCGACCATAACATTTGGTACATCCGCCAACCCTTGACTCACAAGTCAGGATCGAACGAATTTCAACTTCTTCAATGCTGGTCTCATCGATGCGTTTTGCAATCTCATCGGTGATCTCTGCGCTGGCGGCACAAATCAATTCGTCCGTGATCGGATCATACACATCGTGTACCGATACCCGGCCCACAATGCGTTCGGAAAGCGGCTCAACAATATCTTCGTTGTCTTTCAACGCCATCACTTTCAATCCGCGTAACGTACCGCAATCTTCTTCAGTAATCACGAGATCTTGCGCCACATCTACTAAACGCCTTGTCAGGTATCCGGCATCCGCTGTCTTCAACGCTGTATCCGCAAGACCTTTCCGGGCACCGTGTGTGGAGATAAAATACTCCAACACATCCAATCCTTCTTTGAAGTTGGAGAGAATCGGGTTTTCAATAATCGAACCTACTGATCCTGCAAGATTCTTCTGAGGCTTGGCCATCAGACCACGCATTCCACCCAACTGACGGATCTGCTCCCTGGAACCACGGGCTCCCGAGTGCATCATCATGTAGATGGAGTTAAATCCACCCTGATCTTCTTCCAATTGCTTCATCAGCGTGTTGGTAAGAAGCGTATTGGTCCGGGTCCACACGTCAATCACCTGATTGTAACGTTCGTTGTCGGTGATAAGACCCATCATGTAGTTGTTCCATACACCATCAACTTCTTTCTGGGCTGTTGCAACCAATTTCTCCTTCTCTGCAGGAATCTTCACATCGTCCAATCCGATTGACAATCCACCACGGTAAGCCATTTGAAAACCGAGTTCTTTGATGTCATCAAGGAACTTGGCAGCTTTCGCCAAACCGGCAATCTTATATACATCGGCAATAATGCTTTGAAGCTTCTTTTTAGTAAGGAGTTCGTCCACAAAGCCTACTTCCTCAGGAACCACCTGGTTGAAAATCACGCGACCCGTTACTGTTTCCAGTGTCTTCGTTGTGATTTGACCTGTCTTCTTGTCCTTGGCCTTTACACGGACCTTAATGATCGCGTGCTTCGACAGCTTACCCTCATTGTAGGCAATAATAACTTCCTCTGCTCCGAAGTAGATTTTATTTTCCCCTTTTTCACCTTTTCTGCCCTTGGTGAGGTAATACAATCCCAATACCATGTCCTGAGAAGGTACTGTGATCGGCGCACCATTGGAAGGATTGAGAATATTGTGCGAAGACAGCATCAATAAGGAAGCTTCGACAATTGCCTCCTGACCCAGCGGCACGTGAACGGCCATCTGGTCCCCATCGAAGTCGGCGTTGAAGGCCGTACACACGAGGGGGTGCAATTGAATAGCTTTCCCTTCAATCAGTTTTGGCTGGAATGCCTGTATACCCAGGCGGTGAAGTGTTGGGGCGCGGTTGAGGAGGACCGGGTGTCCCTTCAACACATTCTCCAAAATATCCCACACGACAGGATCCTTGCGGTCAACAATTTTCTTTGCTGATTTTACCGTCTTCACTATACCTCTTTCAATCAGCTTGCGGATGATGAATGGTTTGAATAATTCTGCCGCCATATCTTTCGGCAAACCGCATTCATGTAATTTCAATTCCGGCCCTACCACGATTACGGAACGACCTGAATAGTCAACACGTTTCCCAAGCAGGTTCTGACGGAAGCGGCCTTGCTTTCCTTTCAGCATATCGCTGAGGGACTTGAGGGCACGATTGCCTTCCGAACGGACTGCGTTCACTTTTCTTGAATTATCAAACAAGGAGTCAACAGCTTCCTGGAGCATGCGCTTCTCATTGCGGAGAATCACTTCAGGCGCCTTGATATCAATCAGTCTCTTCAGGCGGTTGTTGCGGATGATTACCCTTCTGTACAAATCATTCAAATCGGAAGTAGCAAAGCGACCTCCGTCAAGCGGCACGAGGGGACGAAGTTCCGGAGGAATTACCGGTACCATCTTGATGATCATCCATTGAGGCCTGTTTTCTACGCGCGTGTTTGCGTCGCGGAATGCCTCAACGACTTTCAGTCTCTTGAGGGCTTCAGCCTTCCTTTGCTGGGAAGTATCTGTTGCCGCCTGATGACGAAGTTCATAAGAAAGCTCATCCAGTTTTACCCGGCTGAGGAGCATTTCCAATGCATCAGCACCCATCCTGGCAATAAATTTCTTAGGGTCGATGTCGTCAAGCAGTTGATTCTCACGTGGCAACTTATCAACGATATCAAGGTATTCTTCTTCAGTAAGGAAATCGAGGCGGTTGATGCCATCTTCCTCCTTAATACCTGGTTGAATGACCGCGTAACGTTCGTAATAAATAATCTGGTCAAGTTTTTTTGTCGGCAATCCAAGCAGGTAACCGATCTTGTTGGGTAGTGAACGGAAATACCAGATGTGGGCAACCGGAGTAACCAGTTCAATATGGCCCATACGCTCACGACGCACTTTCTTCTCCGTAACCTCCACTCCGCAACGGTCGCAGATGATGCCCTTGTAACGTATGCGCTTGTATTTTCCGCAATGACACTCCCAGTCTTTGACAGGACCAAAAATCCGCTCGCAGAACAGACCTCCCATTTCCGGCTTGTAAGTCCGGTAATTGATGGTCTCGGGTTGCGTCACTTCACCATGTGAACTCTCCAGAATAGATTCCGGAGAAGCCAGGCTGATGGTGATCTTTGAGAAATCGTTGTTGATCTTTTTATTTTTTCTGAAAGACATGCTTTGTAGAGTTTTCAGTTTAAATACTACTATTTATAAATCGTTACAGGCTGTTCGTTGCCCGTGTCGAACAACCATCAACGAACAGCGAACAAACGGCTAGTCCATCGTGATTTCAAGAGCAAGACCCCTTAACTCATGAACCAACACATTGAATGATTCAGGAATATTTGGCTTGCGCATGTTCTCACCTTTCACAATTGATTCATAAGCCTTGGCTCTTCCGATCACATCATCAGACTTAATAGTCAAAATCTCCTGGAGGATGTGTGAAGCGCCAAACGCCTCGATTGCCCATACTTCCATTTCACCGAAGCGCTGACCACCGAATTGGGCTTTACCACCCAATGGCTGCTGCGTGATGAGGGAATAAGGTCCGATAGAGCGTGCGTGCATCTTGTCATCAACCAGGTGACCGAGTTTCAGCATGTATGCGATACCAACTGTAACCGGTTGATCAAAGATTTGTCCGGTGAGTCCATCGTACAAGTATGTTCTTCCAAATTCGGGAAGACCTGCTTCCTTCAATTCGGCTGAAACATCTTCCAGGCTGGCACCGTCGAAGATCGGGGTAGCATATTTCCTGCCCAACTTCTTGCCGGCCCATGCCAACACTGTTTCATAGATCTGACCCAGGTTCATCCGTGAAGGCACGCCGAGCGGGTTCAAGCAAATATCCACAGGCGTTCCGTCCAGAAGGAACGGCATGTCCTCATCGCGAACGATTTTGGCAACCACGCCCTTGTTTCCGTGACGTCCGGCCATCTTATCTCCTACTTTCAGTTTCCGCTTCTTGGCAACATATACTTTCGCCAATTGTACGATACCTGCAGGCAACTCATCGCCGACTTCGAGGGTGAAACGTTCACGCTTGAATTCTCCGGCTATGACGTTTCGCTTATTGAGATAGTTCTTAACAATTTCAGCAACGAGCTCGTTGGTATGATCATCGGTGGTCCATGACTCCAGACTCACATCGGCAATCAGGTTCACTTCTTCAGGAACATTGTAATTGCTTTCGTCGCGATAGATGTTCTTGTCAGGGAAGAGATTGCTCTCAATAACCTTACCTGTGAATTTCACACCCTTGGAAATCAGTTCATCGCCAAACTTGTGTTTTACTCCCTGGCTGGTCTTGCCCGTGAAGATGCTGGTCAACTTCTTGATCATTTCCGCACGCAGGTCCGACAACGATTTGCTATAACGGCTCTTCAGCGCGTCCAACTCCTTCTTCGACTTGGAGCGTACGTCCTTGTCTCTCTTTGGACGAGAGAACAATTTGGTTTCAATGACCACTCCTTTCAATGAGGGGGGCGCCTTCATGGAAGCATCCTTCACATCGCCGGCCTTATCACCAAAGATCGCCCTCAGAAGTTTTTCTTCCGGGGTAGGATCCGTTTCACCTTTCGGGGTGATCTTACCAATCAGGATATCCCCTTCGCGCACTTCTGCACCGATCCGGATAATTCCATTCTCATCAAGGTGCTTGACGGCCTCCTCGCTTACGTTGGGGATTTCCGAAGTCAATTCTTCTTCGCCGCGTTTGGTGTCGCGCACTTCCAATTCAAATTCTTCAACGTGAATGGAGGTATATATGTCATCCTGAACAACCCGTTCGCAGATCACGATCGCATCTTCAAAATTATATCCCTGCCATGGCATGTATGCCACAAGCAAATTGCGGCCAAGGGCCAACTCTCCGTTTTCGGTAGCATAACCCTGGCACAACGGCTGACCTTTCTCAACTTTCTGTCCCTTCTTCACCAAAGGAGTCAGGTTGATACAGGTGTCCTGGTTGGTTCTCCTGAACTTAATCAGTTTATAGCTCTTGTACTCATCGTCGAAGCGAACCAGTTGCTGCTCTTCCGATACATCATACTTGATAACAATCTTCCGTGCATCCACATAATCCACCACCCCATTGGATTCCGCCAAGATGAGTGAACGGGAATCAAGGGCTATACGGCCTTCGAGTCCTGTGCCGACAATCGGAGCTTCAGGCCTCATTAAAGGCACTGCCTGCCGCTGCATGTTCGAACCCATAAGGGCCCGGTTTGCATCGTCGTGCTCAAGGAATGGAATCAGGGAAGCGGCAATCGAAACGATCTGGTTTGGCGCCACGTCCATGTATTTAACCTCTGTTGGCGATACCACAGGGAAATCACCCTCAAAGCGCGCCTTCACTTTTTCCGCAATAAACTCGCCATTCGGCTTCAGCCTGGCATTTGCCTGAGCTATATTAAAGGTGTCCTCTTCTTCTGCCGTTAGGAAAATAATATCCCTGGTCTTCACACGACCGCCGTCGACCTTGCGGTACGGAGTTTCGATGAAGCCCATTTTGTTCACTTTGGCGTGAACACAGAGAGAAGAAATCAACCCGATATTTGGACCTTCAGGGGTTTCAATCGTACAGAGACGGCCATAATGCGTATAGTGAACATCACGAACTTCAAAACCTGCGCGCTCCCGTGATAAACCACCGGGCCCGAGTGCAGACATCCTACGCTTGTGCGTGATCTCTGCGAGCGGGTTGGTTTGGTCCATGAACTGCGATAGCTGGTTTGTACCAAAGAATGAGTTGATCACGGAAGACAACGTACGCGCGTTGATCAAATCAACGGGTTTGAAATCTTCATTGTCGCGGACGTTCATCCGCTCTTTGATGGTGCGCGCCATCCGGGCAAGCCCCACACCAAACTGGGTGTACAATTGCTCACCTACTGTGCGTACACGTCGGTTGCTCAAGTGGTCAATATCATCCACAAGTGCTTTTGAGTTCACCAGTCCGATCAGATATTTTACGATGAGGATAATGTCCTGCGTCGTCAATACGCGCTGGTCGGCACTGAGTTCCAGACCGAGCTTTTTATTAATGCGGTAACGACCTACTTCTCCAAGGTCGTAGCGCTTCTCGCTGAAGAACAAGCTTTGAATGATATCCCGTGCCGTCTGCTCATCCGGGGCTTCCGTGTTGCGCAGCTGGCGGTAGATTTGTTCGACGGCTTCCTTTTCAGAGTTAGAATTATCTTTGGCCAGGGTGTTGAAGATGATATGGTAGTCGGTGACATTCACATCATCGCGATGCAGGATGATTGATTTCACGCCGCTTTCGACAATGACATCAACATCTTCAGCTGTCAGCACGTGGTCACGTTCCAGCAACACTTCGTTCCTGTCGATGGAAACCACTTCACCGGTATCTTCATCCACAAAGTCTTCCGTCCAGGTTTTCAATACGCGGGCAGCCAACTTACGGTCCACCACTTTCTTCAGCGTATTCTTGCTGGCTTCAACTTCTTCAGAGAGGCCGAACAAGTCGAGGATATCTTTATCCGTACCGTATCCGATGGCACGCAACAAAGTAGTTACGGGGAATTTCTTCTTCCGGTCGATGTATGCATACATCACAGAGTTTACATCTGTGGCAAATTCAATCCATGATCCTTTGAAAGGGATAATACGTGCCGAGTACAACTTTGTACCGTTCGTATGTTTGCTCATGGCGAAGAACACCCCGGGGGAGCGATGTAATTGTGAAACAATGACACGTTCAGCGCCATTGATTACAAAAGAACCTTTCTCCGTCATGTACGGAATGTTCCCGAGGAACACTTCCTGTTCGATTGTCTCAAAGTCTTCATTGTCCTCATCGTTGCAGGTGAGGCGAAGTTTGGCTTTGAGCGGAACTGAAAAAGTCAGTCCCCGGTCGATGCACTCATCTACAGAGTACTTGGGAGGGTCGATGGTATAATCCACGAACTCCAGCACGAAGTTTTCTCGTGAGTCAGAGATCGGAAAGTTCTCTGCAAATACTTTGAAGAGTCCTTCATTCTGCCTTTTTTCGGCAGGCGTCTCAATCTGTAGAAAGTCCTTAAAAGATTGAAGTTGAAGATCGAGGAAATCAGGATATTCAATGATCTTCTCGATGTTTGAGAAATCAATCCTGTTATTGATAGTCTTCTTTGCCAAGGTGCGTTTTATTTAGAGGATTCCTGGACTAGAACAAAAACAAAAAAGTGGTACAAATAGAGTAACCCCACCCCCATCCTGATCGGGACGGGGTTGGGGCATACATTCCGGTTAGACGGTACCCAGCGTCTTCAAAAAGTTATTTCAGCTCTACTTCGGCGCCAGCCTCAATGAGTTGCTTCTTGAGATTTTCTGCTTCGTCTTTGGGCAAGCCTTCCTTGATGGTTTTGGGAGCTCCGTCTACCATGTCCTTTGCTTCTTTCAAGCCAAGGCCGGTGAGTTCTTTCACGAGCTTCACAATCTGGAGTTTATTAGGACCGGCAGCTTTCAACACAACGTCGAAATTTGTCTTTTCAGCTGCTGCCGCGCCTGCACCACCGCCTGCCGCGGGACCTGCGATCGCCACCGCTGCTGCAGCGGGTTCAATGCCATAGGTTTCTTTCAGGTAAGAAGCCAATTCAGTTACTTCCTTTACGGAAAGTTCTACCAGTTGATCGCCAATTGCTTTAATGTCAGCCATTTTTGTAAGTGTTTAATTTTCTGTTCAACAATTATTTTGCTCGTCCTTCCAATGTTTTAACCAACCCGGCTACTGTTTGCTTGCTGCTCAACAGGGCAGACAGAACATTCTGTGCAGGTGCTTGAAGCATCGAAATGATTTCTCCTATGAGCTCATTTTTCGACTTAAGGTCGCCGAGCACAGTGAGGTTTTCCTCTCCGATAAACAAATCGGATTGGATGGAAGCGCCCTTAAAGGCCGGGTTCCCTTCATTCTTTTTCCGGTATTCCTGAATGGCTTTGGCAGGGGCATTTCCCGATTCCTTCGAAAAAATCACACCTGAAAAGCCATGCAATACCTTATACAAAGAGTCGTAATTACCTTTTGGTTGCTTTTCCAGCGCTTTGCGGATCAGGGTGTTTTTGTACACACGGTACTCAACACCTTTGTTAAAGCAAATTCTGCGGAACGCATTGATCTGCGCTACCGAAAAGCCGGATGCATCAGTAATGTAAAAGTGATTGTGCTTGGAGAACTTGTCTGCCAACGCATCAATAATTTGTCCTTTTTCTTCGCGGGTCATCGTATAAAAAGTTTAGAGTCCCACAATTGAACTCCTGTCGATCATTATACCAGGGCTCATGGTCGTCGAAAGGCTAATGCTTTGGAAATACGTTCCTTTCGAAGAGGCTGGTTTTAGCTTCGCTACCATGTGAATAAGTTCAGCGGCATTGTCTTTGATTTTGTCCGCGCTGAAGGAAGCCTTACCTACGGAGGCGTGAATGAGTCCTTGTTTATCAATTTTGAAGTCCACTTTACCTGCCTTCACATCTTTCACAGCCTTTCCAACTTCAAGGGTTACCGTGCCTGACTTCGGGTTGGGCATCAGACCACGGGGTCCGAGCACCTTACCCAACTTACCAACTTTTGCCATAACGGTAGGGGTACAGATGATCACATCGATGTCTGTCCATCCACCTTCAATCTTTGTTACGAATTCATCAAGGCCAACGTACTCGGCACCAGCATCTTTGGCTTCTTGTACCTTATCGGGAGTACAGAGCACCAGAACGCGAACGACCTTTCCAAGTCCATGCGGCAATGACACGACACCGCGAACCATTTGGTCTGATTTTTTAGGATCAACACCCAACCGGATATCTACATCAACCGATGCGTCAAACTTGGTGAAGGTGATCTCTTTTAAAACCTTGGCCGCATCGTCGAGAGAATATTCTTTCTCGGCATTGTATTTGGCCAATACGGCTTTCCTGTTTTTTGAAATTCGTGCCATGATCTTTAATTATTTATCCCAAGGAGCAGCACCACTTACGGTGACACCCATGCTGCGGGCTGTTCCCGCTATCATTTTCATTGCCGACTCCACCTTGAAGGCATTGAGGTCAGGCATCTTTATCTCAGCTATTTTTTTCACCTGGGCCCAGGAGATAGATCCAACCTTTGTACGGTTGGGCTCCTTCGAACCCTTTTGAATCTTGATGGCCTCCATGATCAGGACAGCGGCAGGAGGCGTCTTAATAACGAAGTCGAATGACTTGTCATTATAAATGGTGATCAACACCGGCAACACCTGACCTGGTTTGTCCTGCGAGCGTGCATTGAACTGCTTGCAGAAGTCCATGATATTTAAACCCTTGCTACCCAACGCCGGTCCAATGGGGGGTGCAGGATTGGCTGCGCCTCCCTTTACCTGCAGTTTCAAATAGCCAATTGCTTCCTTTGCCATGATACTCTTAGTCTAACTTTTCAACTTGCATATAACTCAACTCAACGGGGGTGTTACGCCCGAAAATCTTCACCATTACATTGAGCTTCTTCTTGTCTTCAAAAATCTCTTCTACCGCACCAGTGAAGCCACTGAAAGGGCCATCCATCACCTTGACGGACTCTCCTCGTATAAATGGTCTCTCCAGCTTCTCCCCAACTTCATCTACCTCATCTACCTTACCCAATATCCTGTTCACTTCCGATTGCCTGAGGGCGACAGGGTCTTTTGCAGAACCTGTTCCATTGTTTCCCAGGAAGCCAATCACCCCCGGAATGTTGGTCACTGTGTGATGGGCTTCCGGGTGAGCCAGGTCGGCCGATATCAACACGTAGCCAGGGAAGAAATTCTTTTCGCGCATCTTCTTCTTCCCATTGCGCATTTCATATACTTTCTCAGAAGGAATCAACACCTGGGGTATTGATTCGGTGAGCTTGGAGCGGTCGATCTCAGTTTCCAGGTAAGATTTTACTTTCTTTTCCTGGCCGCTGATGACGCGTAAGAC
>JANYHW010000065.1 GCA_025358885.1 Cytophagales bacterium
TACTATAAAATGATAAAAGCGGAAAAAAAGGACTTATTTTGGTTTACAAATTCGGCCCATAGTCTTAACCTTACCGAATCAAAGAAATTTCAGGAGATGGTGATCTCCGCCGGGTCTAAACACTAACACCTTTTCACATGAAAAAAATAGGAATCTTACACGGTATGGAGCGATCCTTTCCCACTGCTTTTGTTGAACGAATTAACGCGATGGGTCTTAAGAATATCTCTGCAGAGCCTGTGATGATTGATAAAGTTCAGCAAGCGGATCCAGCCGGGTACTCGGTAATCATTGATCGGATCTCGCAAGATGTTCCTTTCTACAGGGCATACCTGAAGAACGCAGCCATTTCGGGAACAGCGGTACTCAACAATCCGTTTTGGTGGAGTGCCGATGAGAAATTCTTTAACAATGCGTTGGCTGTAAGAATTGGTGTGCCGGTGCCGAAGACGGTCATTTTGCCGTCGTACGAAAAGCCCACGGACACACAGGACTCATCTTTTGCCAACCTAAAGTTTCCGTTGGGCTGGGACCACATCTTCGAACACATCGGATGGCCAGCCTATATGAAACCACATTCAGGTGGTGGTTGGAAGAGTGTCTATAAACTCCGTGGACCTGACGAGTTCTTTGAAGCATATCGTCAGACGGGCCAGCTGGTGATGATGCTCCAGGAAGAAATCATTTTTGATGACTACTTCCGTTGCTATTGCCTCGGGCGCAAATATATACGCATCATGCAATATGAACCACGCAATCCCCATCACCTCCGCTATGTTGTGGAGAAAGGCCCGGCTTCTGAAAAATTGTTGAAGAAGGTGCATGACTATGTGTTGTCGCTCAATCACGCGCTTGGGTACGATTTTAATACCGTGGAAATGGCGGTCAGGAATGGTGTTCCTTATGCCATTGACTTTTGCAATCCTGCCCCGGATGCTGATGTTGCGTCGGTGGGACAGGAAAATTTTGAATGGGTAGTGGAGCATGCCGCGAAAATGGCCGTGGAGCGTGCACTATCACAGAAAGACGGGCAGGACAATCTCTCATGGGGTACTTTTGTATCCAATGGAGTTGCTTCTTTCCTGAAATCCGGAGGTAAACCGGAGGCCAAGGCAAAAGCCGACAAAAAAGATTCAAGTGGAGGGAAAACGGCAAAGCCTAAAATGAAAACCAAAAAATAATTGCGCGCTGCGACAAAAGCCGGTTCATCGGCCGAACAAGTTGAGATATGGAAAAATTCACGTTGGGTATTGAAGAAGAATACATGGTCATTGACCCGGTGACCCGGGAGTTAAAGTCGCACGACCAGGAAATAGTAGAGGTGGCAGCGAAGGAATATCGTGACCAGGTAAAGGCCGAGATGCACCAGGCCGTGGTGGAAGTAGGAACAGCCATTTGCCGGGATGTCAATGAAGCCATGGTAGAAATCAAAAAGCTAAGAAGGTATGTTTCTGAAGTAGCCGGAAGTCTCAACCTTAAGATCGGGGCCTCCGGGACTCACCCGTTTTCCCATTGGAGTACACAATTGATTACCCCGAACCCCCGGTACGACGCCATTGTAAACGAAATGCAGGAAGCAGCACGGTCGAACCTGATATTCGGCCTGCACGTCCATGTAGGCATTTCCGATAAGGACATGGCCATTCACATTATGAATACCGTTCGGTATTTTCTGCCTCATGTTTTTGCGCTCTCTTCCAATTCTCCATTTTGGGAAGGAAGGAATACTGGGTTTCAATCCTTTCGCACCAAGGTATTTGACAAGTTTCCTCGAACAGGGATTCCGGATGAATTCTCAAGTTGGGATTCCTACAAAAATTATATCAACCTGCTCATTAAGACCAATTGCATTGACAATGCAAAAAAAATCTGGTGGGACGTACGTGTTCATCCTTTTTTTGATACCATAGAATTTCGCATTTGTGATGTGCCCATGCGGGTGGAGGAAACTATTGCCATTACGGCGATCTTTCAGGCACTGGTGCTGAAACTCTACAAATTGCGTCTGCAAAATATGAGCTACATCGTGTACAGCCGGGCACTCATCAATGAGAATAAATGGCGTGCCTCACGTTACGGACTCGACGGAAGAATGATTGATTTTGGAAAACAGCAGGAGGTGGATACCAGGTCACTGATTCGCGAACTGCTTGAATTCATAGATGACGTGGTGGACGAACTGGGGAGCCGCAAGGCCCTGGGTTACGTGCATAGAATCATGGAGGAAGGCACAGGCGCCGACCGACAATTGGCTGTGTATCAACAAACCGGCAGCCTCGAAAAAGTCGTTGACTACATTACCCAGCAAACCCTTGAAGGGGTGTAATGAATTTAAGATTCAACTTTTTTGTTCCCTGTTAACTGATATCCAATCTTGTCCGGAGAAGCCAACATCCGCATCGCCATACTAGACCTCTATGAAGGGGTCCCCAATGAAGGTATGCGAAACATCCGTCAGCTCATAGAAGAACTGGAAGTTGACTTTCACATGTCCGTAAAGTATGATGTGTTTGATGTTCGGCTGAAATCGGAGATCCCGGGCCTTGATTATGACGCATACATCTCCAGTGGTGGCCCGGGCAGTCCGCTGGACAGTGCCGGATCCTATTGGGAACACAAGTATTTTGGTTTGATGGATGCTATCCGGGAACACAATTCGATGGCGCCATATCAGAAAAAACACATCTTGTTGATTTGCCATTCTTTCCAGGTGTTTTGCCGGTACTATGGATATGGACTTGTTTCCAAACGGAAGTCAACATCATTTGGAGTGATGCCAATACACAAAACTGCTGAAGGTCATCATGATCCTCTTCTCCGGTCTTTGGGTGACCCGTTTTGGGCGGTGGATTCCCGCGACTATCAAATCACCAAACCGGAAGATGAAAAGATTAAAGTCGGCGGCGGATCGATCCTTTGCGTTGAAAAACTGCGTCCACACGTCGATTTGGAACGGGCGGTGATGGCCATCCGTTTCGATGAAGCAATTATCGGCACACAATTCCATCCTGAAGCCGATGCTGTGGGTATGCGCATGTACCTCCTGCGCGAAGACAAGAAAGAACTGGTGATTGATAAATATGGAGAGAAGAAATACTGGGAAATGCTGGATCACCTGAACGACCCAGACAAGATCATGCTGACGAATGAAACGGTGGTCCCTCGTTTTCTTATGACAGCCCTTCGTCATCGCCTAAGCCCTGTGGTGTCATGATGCCCGAAACCCGACATCAGTTCAATCAGCAATTTAGTGAAGAGAAGTATCGCCGATTCTTAGAAGATCTAAACGCCACGTATCACCACACCATACCGTTTCGGGTTGCTGAAACCCCTTTATTTATCCCGCATGATTTCAAAAAGACACTGATTTCATCCGCTGAAGAGATTGTCGACTTTATTGTGAGGCCGGATTTCCGCAAATCCATGGAAGGGGCGTTACCTCCTGCCCTTCGGGTACCTCACGAAACAAAGCACACCCTTTTTCTAGCACTGGACTTTGCGTTGTGCACGGAGGGTACTAAGAAAATTGTACCACGGCTTATCGAGATGCAGGGATTTCCATCCCTTTTTGGATACCAGGACTTTCTGGGAAACAAATTCCGTGAACACTATCATATTCCGGAATCACTGCATTTTCATTTCGGCAAGAGTTCAGAAGAGTATTGGGCACAACTGAGACGTGCAATCGTCGGAAAACACGCTCCGGAGAACGTGGTGCTGCTGGAGATCGATCCAATGAAGCAGAATACCACGATTGATTTCCTCATCACGGAACGTATGTTGGGCATTCACCTTGTGCATATCGGTGATGTAACAATCAAGGGCCGCAAACTTTTTTATAAGAAAGGAGGAAAAGAATTTCCCATCCTGCGAATTTACAACCGGGTTATCTTTGACGAACTCCAGCAGCGCAAGGACCTGGTAACAAGCTTTCACCTGACCGAGGATGTGGAGGTGGAGTGGGCGGGGCACCCCAACTGGTTTTTTTACATAAGCAAATACACCATGCCTTTCCTGAAAGGAAGCGCAGTACCTGAATGCAAGTTCCTGTGTGACTATTCTGCCTATCCAGGTGATTTGGAGAATTATGTATTGAAACCCTTGTTTTCATTTTCCGGGAGTGGAGTCATTTTTAATGTTACCCGCAAGGACCTGGACATGATCCCAAATGCCAACAGAAAAAATTTTCTGTTGCAGCGTAAAGTCCACTATGAACCGGTGATCCAGGCCCCTGATGGTTTGGTGAAAGCAGAAGTGCGACTGCTATACCTCTGGGAAGAAGGGGAGGCACGACCCCAACTGATTACAAACCTCGCTCGACTGAGCCGCGGGGAAATGATCGGTGTCAAGTACAACAAGGACAAAACCTGGGTCGGCGGCACGGTATGCTTCTTTGAGGATTAATGGGAGGTACTCCCGTGTGGCTTTGAAATAGATTGATTTAAGTGTACACCTATGCGGCTTTTGCCTGTTCAATCTCTTCTTCGGCTGACGCGATTTGGAAACTTGCTCATCATTGCCTTTGCCCAGTATTTCACGGCGGGCTTTCTTATTTCCTATCACCACCTGACTGACATCCGCCTCCTGTTAATGGCGACCTCAACGGTGATGATCGCGGCAGCAGGCTATGTGATCAATGACTATTACGATGTGAAAATTGACCTGATCAACAAGCCGGAAAGGGTTGTTATCGGCAAAGGGGTCACGCGTCGTTATGCTCTTCTTTTTCACTCCATGCTCACTTTCGCAGGAGTGGCCATCGGGGTGCTGCTTGATTGGAGAATTGGTGTCGTCAATTTTACCTGTGCCTTCCTGCTTTGGCTTTATTCCAATGCACTAAAGCGACTACCCTTTATCGGCAATTTCACGGTTGCTCTTCTTACCGGCCTCTCCATTTTCATTGTCAACTTGCTTTATCCCCCTGTTGGTGTTCTAACGGTGATCTATGCGCTCTTTGCTTTTTTTATCACTCTCGTCCGGGAAATTATCAAAGACCTCGAAGACTTGAAGGGCGATGATACCTTTGGCTGCAAAACGCTCCCGATTATTTGGGGTATGCGCAGGACAAAGACATTTATCTACTTCCTGATGGCCACATTTTCACTTGTGGTGCTGGCGATTCATTTTTGGATAACCCCTTTACCTATGATGTTCTTTGGGTTTTTCTTGTTTGCCCCTTCCGTGGCTGTTGTAGGCTGGCTGGTACGGGCCGACACGAAACGGGACTTCTATCAGCTGAGTCAGTTTTGTAAGGTCATTATGCTGGCGGGGATTTTAAGTATGGCGTTTCTTTAGTGATTGTCAAGCCGGCTAATTTTTTTTCCTGATCTTGCAGCCTGTGGGAAGTGAGGTCAAATTCAAACTCGCGATTTTTGCGTCGAGCAGTGGTACCAATGCCGAGGCGATCATGAGGCATTTTCAACTACATCCGGATATTCGCGTGGCCCTGGTGCTAACCAATAATTCCATGGCCATGGTATTACAAAGAGCGCTCAAGTTTCAGGTGAGGACGAGTATATTTGATAAGACAGCATTTAGGGAAACCGGTGAAGTATTGCGCTCGCTTCAAGAAGCAGAGGTGACGCACGTTGTCCTGGCTGGATTTCTTTGGCTTATTCCGCATGAAATGATCAGTGCTTACCCAAACAAGATAATCAATATCCATCCGTCGATTTTGCCAAAGTACGGAGGGAAAGGAATGTACGGCGACAAGGTGCACATGGCGGTAAAATCTTCACACGAGGAGGAAACGGGAATTAGCATTCACCTGGTCAATGAACATTTTGATGAAGGGAAGATTTTGTTTCAGTCCAAATGCAAGATAGATCCAACCGACAGCATTGATCAGATTGCAAGTAAGGTGCACCAGCTTGAACACACCTGGTATCCAAAGATCATTGAGCAATGGATCTTGGGTAAACTGGTGTGATGGGTGGCGCCTGAACTATTGCTGCTCAACTCCTTTCGACCCATTGAAAATCCTCCGATTTGGGGAAGTCATTGAAAATATTTTGGATGAATTCATCGGGTACGGTAAGCTTTCGTTTTCCAATATCAATCCAGGCTCCGTCCATGTTCAGGATAGTCGACAGGGTCCCATCAGCTTTATAGAAATGGTGCCGTATGCTCCACCGTGCAAAGTCGCGGGTGGCTTTGGTCAGCTCCATGTCTACCGTAATCTGGTCCTCAAACTTGATTTCTCGTTTGAATATTGCTTCCTCCCGAAAGAGAATCGGCCCCATATGTAACTCTTCAAACTTCAGGCTTGTCAGCCCATGTTGGGAGAAGCAGGATGTGCGCACGGTCGCGCCATAGTCGTAGTAAACAGAATGACGCAAGTGGCGGTTCTGATCAATATCAGACCAACGAACCTGGATGGGAAGGGAAAACTTCAGCATATCATTTCATCAATAGTCCAGGCAACGTGAGTATGTAAAGCCTCGCCATCATTTTCAAATTGATCAATTAACTAAGGAGTGTTGATTTCATTAAACCCTTCCTTATTGTCGGTCCAGCTCATGGGATAATTTTTATCGACAAACTCCAACGCATCGGTAGTCAGGAATAGTGGTTTAAACGTGTCCAGCATAACAGCCAATTCCTTTGTTTCCTTCGCACCGATACTTTTTTCAACTGTACCTGGATGCGGACCATGGGGTATGCCACCGGGATGTAACGTGAAAGAGCCACGCTCAATTCCACGGCGGCTCATGAAATTTCCCTCGGCATAGTATAATACTTCGTCGCTGTCAATGTTACTGTGGTTATAAGGTGCCGGAATCGCCAGCGGATGATAGTCAAAAAGTCGGGGTACGAACGAGCAAATGACAAAGTTGTGGCCCTGAAAGGTCTGGTGTACTGGCGGTGGTTGATGAATGCGTCCGGTGATCGGCTCGAAGTCATGTACAGAAAAAGCATAAGGCCAGAGAAACCCATCCCATCCTACTACATCCAGCGGACTGAAGTCATACACGTATTGATGCAGGCGACCTTGTTTCTTAATTTTAAGCAAATATTCACCTTTGCCCTTTTCGGTGATTAACGCCTTGGGTCCGCGGATGTCGCGTTCACAATAGGGTGAATGTTCCAGGAGTTGACCAAGTTGATTTCGGTAGCGCTTTACCGTTTCAACTGGGGATGCCGATTCGATAATGAGCAGGCGGAGGGGCCCTTCGTTAAACTGAATTTTGTAGATGACTGTTCGCGGAATGACGACATAATCCCCTTTCCTGAACTCAATAGTGCCAAATTGAGTGATGAGCGTGCCACTGCCATCGTGAACGAAAAACACTTCATCGCCTTCAGCATTTTTGTAGAAATAGTCCATCGATCGTTTCTTTGGAGAACAGATCGCCAAGGAGCAATCGTTGTTCATCAACAAGACCTTGCGTGCCTCCAGATAGTCATCTCCCGTAATACCTACCGCAGATGTATTCAGATGTGTTTGCCGGAGGCCATACTCCTCGAGTTTCTTTGGTCCGTATTTAACTGGTTCGCGGAGGGTCTTTATCCGGGTAGGAGGGTTGATATGGTACAGAATGGAATAAATACCGGAGAAACCTTCTGAGCTCACAACCTCTTCTTTGTACAGCGTGCCATCCGGCTGTAAGAACTGTGTGTGGCGTTTGGATGGGATGTTACCGAGGTGATGGTAGAACATGGGTCATTTTTTTATAACCCTAAATTTATGGAAAGCTTTCTGGATTCTTTATGAAGACCGCGTCCGAGGTTGCTGGCTCAGGTTACTGGTAGCTTGCAACCTGTGGCAGCTACCATTTTACATCTTCGTCCGGTCCAGGTCAGGTATACGGTCAAACAGTTTTAGCGCTTGCTGGAGCACCTCATTGTTTTCATTAAAAATCGGGTAGAAGCCTTCATTGCTCCAAATTTTGCGCGCAATTTGTGCCTTCACGTTAATTTGAAAATCCTTCTTGTGCCGGGCAAGGTCCTTTTGATCGGCGGGCACCTTGTTTTGCTCTCCTACTTTCACCAACTGGGCAAGCATGATATCCGTGATGGAAAACTGTGCAAAGTATTTTTCATATCCCATCTTGTTCAATTCTTCCTTATGCTTCTCGGCATAGTTGAATGTGTACTCCTGAACGGAATTTGAAAGATACAATTCGTTCAGGTACCGGCTGTTTTGTGTTGTATCCAGGGGAACGAAATAGTCGGGCATAATGCCACCGCCGCCGTATACCGTGCGACCATTCAGGGTTTGGTACTTGAGGGAGTCGTTGAACTTGATACTGTCAGCATTAAAGAATTCACCGTGCTTATATCTTTTGAGCATATCTTTGGAATACTCTTCCATGTCCCCATAAGGTTTTTGAATGGAGCGGCCGCTGGGTGTATAGTACCGCGAAATGGTTAGGCGCAATTCTGAACCATCCGTCAAGTCGAAGGGTGATTGCACCAGGCCTTTTCCAAATGATCTTCTTCCCACCACGAGTGCACGATCATTGTCCTGCAAAGCGCCGGCCAGTATTTCTGAGGCGGATGCACTTCCCTCGTTCACCAGGACGATCAAGTCTCCTTTTTCGAAATCCCCTTTGCCCGTGGACATGGCATCGGAGTTGTACTTTTTGTCTTTGCCTTTGGTGAACACAATTTTCTTTCCTTCGGATAAAAACTCATCCGCCAGGTCAATGGCTTGATGCATATAGCCGCCAGGGTTTCCTTGCAAATCCAATACGAGTTTAGTCATCCCTTGCTTTTTGAGTTTCTCCATCGCGACCAGAAACTCATCCATAGTGGTTTGGGAGAAACGATTGATTTTAATGTAGCCTGTCCCCGGATTTATCATGTACGCCACATCCACTGAGTGCTGGGGTATCTTGTCGCGGATAATGGTGAACTTAAGCGGGGATTTTTCATTTTTTCTGATTACCTCAAGTTTTGCCTCTGTGCCTTTCGGACCTTTGAGCAGTTTCATCACCTCGCGGTTGTTTAGTCCCACATGGGCAATTACCTTATCACCTACTTTGACAATCTTGTCTCCCGGACGCAGGCCTACCGCTTCGGAAGGTCCGCCGCTGAGGGCTGCCACGACAACCAGGGTGTCGTGAAAAATGTTAAACTCAATCCCGATCCCTTCAAAATTTCCCTGCAGATCCTCATTGGCTTCCACGCGTTGACTGATGGGTATATAAGATGAATGAGGGTCCAGCTTATCCAGCATATGCTCAATGGCATCGTCTACCAATGCATCGGTTTTTGCAGTGTCAACGTATTCGTCTTTGATGAGGCCAAGCACCTCTTTAAATTTCTGTATGTCGTCGCCTGATTTTCCGGTCACGGAGGTCGAATTAAAGCTTACGCCGATGAGCACGCCAGCCGCCAAACCTATGCAGAGGACCAGGGGAAGGCTTATTTGCCGGGGGTTGTTATTGATTTCACTCATACAGAATATTATCCATTGCTAAACGGTAAAGATGGGGCAAAGTTCACATTCAGCGAAATAGGATCGCGATAATTGAGGGCCAGCACCTCATTTTATCCTTTATCTTTGAAATAGATTTCATGCATATTCCGCACACCCACTTAAATGGCAAGAATTCTGGCAATCGACTATGGTACAAAGCGAACGGGCCTGGCAGTTTCAGATCCGCTTCGCATCATTGCGACGTCGCTGGAAACGGTGGAGACAGATAAGCTCATGGGTTTTCTCCATGCCTATTTCCAGAAAGAAAGAGTTGATCAATTGGTGGTGGGTATGCCGAAGCGATTGAACAATGAAGACACGGACACCACTGCCCGGGTAAGGCTATTGGTGGAGCAACTCAGCAAGAGATTCCCCGATAAGCCAATAGCCCTCATCGATGAACGGTTCACGAGTTCGATCGCGATGCAGACGATGATTGACGGAGGAATGAAGAAGAAGGACCGACGCATAAAGGGAAATGTAGACAAGATCAGTGCAACGCTTATTTTGCAATCCTTTCTTGAATCAGGGAAATAATGCGGGAATCTAGGCTGCCCTTTGATGGCAAAAATCCGATACCCTTTTTTTACCTTTGTGTTTATAACTTGAGCATTCGTAATGGTTTATCCAATTGTCATGTACGGGGATCCGATTTTGCGTAAGCGGTCCAAAGAAATACCTGAGGGCTCCCTGGACATAAAAACATTTGTGCAGGACATGTTTGAAACCATGTACGCCGCCAATGGCATTGGACTGGCCGCACCCCAAATTGGTAAAGGGATTAGATTATTTGTGGTCGATGGAACAGCCCTGGATGATCTCGAGGAAGACATGACCGGGTTCAAGAAAGTCTTTGTCAATCCGGTCATAATTAATGAAGAGGGAGATAAGTGGGATTTTGAAGAAGGATGCCTGAGTATTCCCAATATCCGGGAGAACGTGGCTCGCCCCGAGCGGCTCAGAATCCGCTACGAAGATGAGGAGGGGAATGCCATGGATGAAGAATACGGAGGAATGAAAGCCCGCATCATTCAGCATGAGTATGACCACCTGGACGGAAAAATGTTTGTGGACTATCTCACCCCCCTCAAGAAGCGCATGCTCAAGGGAAAGCTTAAGGATATCAGTAAGGGAGACGTACACACAGAATACCGGATTTCCGCGCCTTTAAAGAAATAACCTTACGGTGGTTCCCCCTATCAGAAATGTCTTTTCAAAAGGACCTGTCCGGAGTTGCTCTTTTTGTGCAAGATTTCTATGATTATCTTTACCATTGCTTATTAATTCCCGCGCAACATCATGGATGACAAAATCAGTTTGAAGGCCCTGGAGGATTATAGTGATGATTACGCCTCAAAGGTAACAGCTTCTTTTTTCTCATCGAAAGAGAAGATATCAGGTCCTGAAATACTGAAGGTTTGCAGCGTCAATCAAATCAATCTTTTCATAATCCGCGAACTCCTCCACGCCTGGAAGCTGGAGAGTCAAAAACTGCGAAGCCCATTTTTTGATTATACCGCCCCCCCTGTTATGGAGGCACTTTTGAAGTTTCAGAACCTGTTGTCACTCCACATCTCGATCTCTAAAGAGAATTTCCAACCTTTATTGAAAAAGGCCGTTCACCAGACGCTTTTCCTCATCCTGGACCCTTACGATTTTTATTCAGATACTCTGGATAACGGAAAGGGCGGAACCTTAAGGGTGGAAGACCTTAAGAGTGAGATCAAATTTGTCAAGATCAACCGTACACCACTGGAGAAATTATTGACCTCACTGGAGGAGAAGAAACTTCAAACGATATCGGGCAACGAAGCCTTTGCGCTGCTGGACCGCATCCTGGAAGAAGTAAACTTTACACCGGAGGACATCGAAGAATATGTGAATCAGTTCTCTGCTGTGGTGCCGTTGATACCCGAGAATTTCTATGGAAAGAAAGATATCGTTCCGGAAAAACCCACGGAACACCCGGTTGAGGCTACTGTAAAAGTCGAACCGATAAAGCCGGAACCAGTGAAAGCTGAACCTGAAGCACCGAAGAAATCACCCGTTGCCCAGACAACCCTCTACGACCAGTTTTCAAAAGGTACCACAACCCTGGCCGAAAATTTCCAAAAGAAGAAAAAGATAAAGGAGATTCTCACGATCAACCAGAAATTCATGTTCACCAAAATACTTTTCAATGGTGACTTTGAGTTGTTTTCCAACGCTATCGACCGGCTCGACGACCTGGACAACTTGTCCCAGGCAAAATCCTATCTCACCAATAACCATGGCGAGTGGAATCCGGAGAGCGAGGAGTATCAGGAGTTTATGGAAATGGTGGAGAGGCGGTTTGCTTAAGATCAGATATCTGCAGCCAGTTTCAAATCCTCTGCAACACCTGCCCGCGGTGTGCATCTAGTTTCAGTAAGATGAATAGCAGTATGGTGAAACCCCACAACGAGGAACCGCCGTAACTAAAAAAGGGGAGGGGAATGCCAATGACAGGAAACAGTCCCACGGTCATCCCGATATTGATGGCAAAGTGGAAGAAGATGATACACACTACGCTGTAGCCATACACGCGGGCGAACCGGCTTTTCTGTCGCTCGGCAATGAAGATCACCCTCAGCAGAAGGGCAACGAAGAGTCCAATGACAATGAGACTCCCTATCCAGCCATGCTCCTCTCCGATGGTGCAAAAGATAAAATCTGTGCTCTGTTCCGGCACAAAATCAAACTTGGTTTGAGTACCTCTTAAGAAGCCCTTGCCAGTAAATCCACCGCTGCCAATGGCAATTTTTGATTGTGTAACATTCCAGCCGAATCCCAATGGATCTGCATCCGGATTGATCAGCGCCTTCACTCTGTTTTGTTGATGAGGTTTGAGTACGTCGGTGATAACGTAGTCGACGCTTTCAATTATACCCATGATCATAATGGCTCCGACGGTGAGTATGGCAATCCGTTTGAACTTCTTCTTGCCTAACGTGATGAGCAAGACCAGAATGCCCACAATGGATGCGTGCAAATAAAGTTGGTTAGGTATAAGCAGGGTTAGAATGAAAAGGGTTGCGCCGCAGATTCCGACGATCATTAAAAAGGGTGACATGCCTTCACGAAAGAAAACAAGAACGAAGGCAATAAAAACAAGGGCCGTCCCGGTATCTTTTTGAAGGAGGATCAGCGCCATGGGCAAGCCGATAATCACAAATAGCACAGCCTGGTTTCTAAGGTTGTCCATCCTGAATCCAACAGAGCCGGCATACTTCGCCACCGCCAGGGCTGTTACAAACTTGGCGAATTCCGAGGGCTGCACACCAAAGGAGCCTATGCCGATCCAGGCTTTATTGCCGCCAACTTCTTTACCAATAATGGGCACGAGGATAAGAAGGAAAAGGATGAGACCGTACAGCACATAGGCAAAGGCTTCATAGAAGCGAATGTCCAGGATGACAATACCCATAATGATGAAAATGGATGCAATGATAAACAGCAGCTGCCTGCCCGAGTTGAGGGTGAGACTGAATATCGGCTGATGAACTCCTTCATCATAGACGACTGCATAAATGTTGAACCAACCCAGAAGAACCAATGCCAGGTAGAGGCCGATGGTGGTCCAGTCAAGAGTCCCCGATATGTTATCTTCTCTTTTCAACTCTATTTGGGATCCAGGAATTTTCCTTCGAGTACATATTGTTCAAGGTAAGGCCGGTTGGTATGGCCCAACAAATACTTCTCCATCATGAGTGATGCGATGGAGGCTGCCGCACGGCCACCTTGCCCCATATTCTCAACATACACTGAAATAGCAATCTTCGGATTGTCCCGCGGTGCAAAGGCAATGAAGACCGCATGATCAGGATTGGGCGTGTTCTGTACCGTCCCGGTCTTTCCGCACACGATAATGTCTTTTAGTTTGGCGCGAATTCCAGTGCCCGACTCCACCACTTGCTGCATAGCATCTATGGCAATGGTGAAATTGGCGGAGTCGATCGTTGTGCGGTGACGTTCCTCGTATTTGGGAAGCGGTTTACCGTCACTGCCAATAGACCGGACGATATGTGGCGTAAAATAGTATCCGCGATTTGCAATCGTTGCCACAAAGTTGGCCATCTGAAGAGGCACTACAAGATTCTCTCCCTCACCGATGGCGATGGAATAGATGTTTGAAAACTTCCATGGTTTGTTGTGATAGGCAGCATCATAAGTTGATGGTGTTGGCACCAGGCCTCTTTTTTCATTAGGCAGATCAATGCCAAGGGGGCTTCCAAACCCGAAACTCATGATGTGCTTGTCCCACTCCTCCAGGCCAATGCGGGTATCTTTGTATGGATCGTTGATGACACCTTTGTTTAGCATTCGTCTCAGCACTCCCAGAAAATATGGATTGCAGGAGTTTGTAATGGCACCGCGCAAATCTTCGTTCGTATGGGTACCGTGACAATCAATGATGGTCCGGTCGCAACGGATTCGGGTTTCCGGAGTAATGACTCCTTCCTGAAGTGCCGTCATCGCCTGCGCGATTTTGAATATGGAACCTGGACGGTACTGTGCCATGAGTGGTCTGTTGAACAAAGGCTTGTTGGTGTCACTGCTTATTAACTTGAAGTTGGAACTGTACTGACGGCCTGTGAGCAAGTTGGGGTCGTATGAAGGACCGGAGACCAAGGCGAGAATTTCACCGGATGAAGGTTCTATGGCGGCTATGCTTCCGGCTTTGCCCTTCATTAGGAACTCGCCGTACTGTTGCAGGTCCAGGTCGACGCCTGTCACGAGGTCATGTCCAGGGATAGACAAGGTATCGTATGCACCGTCTTTGAAAGAACCTTTCACTATTCCTTTTACATTGCGCAGCTTGAAACTCACCCCGCGTTTGCCGCGAAGGCTTTCTTCATAGAAAGCTTCTATACCACTTTGTCCGATATAGTCTCCTTGTTTGTAAGTATTCGTGCCATCTTCCTCCAGCCGGGTCTTGCTGATTTCGCTCACGTAACCTAATGCATTCGCCAATGCGGGTGTTGTGTAGGCCCTTGTAGTACGAGCCTGCACATAGAACCCGGGGAATTCGTCAAGGTAGTCCTGTATGCGTGCGAAATCTGTCGTGGAGAGCTGATTGAGGAAGAGCGTGGGTTTGTAAGGCGAGAATTCTTTCCGGGCCTTCATTTCCTTAAATTTTCTTCTAAGCTCTTCCCTGGAAAGTTCGAACACCCGGCAAAATTTGGCGCTATCAAACTTCTTAACATCCTTCAGCAATACTTCGAGTTTGAATTCAGGTGTGTTGTAGACAATCAATTTGCCATTTCTATCCTTAATCAATCCCCTCACTGGATAATCCACCTGGCGTAGTATGGCGTTGCTGTCAGCCATGTCGGCATAACGGCTATCCAATACCTGGATAAAAAACAATTTCACCAGGAAGATGATGGCGACCAATACAATGGCAATCTGAAATATTTCTCTCCTTCCTTCGTTCATCGTCTGCGTTCAAAAGAAAAGTACTGCAAGAACAAAATCACCGTCATGGTGAAGGCCAGGCTGGTAATCACTTTTAGCATGGTAAACCAGAATACTCCAAATCCTCCGGCCTCAGTGAAAAATAATACAAAATGATGGATAAACACCAGGGGGATGGAGTAGACCAGAAACCATTGTAGTCCATTCGATGCCAGGGTTGGCCCTTCTCCGGCATCATAACCGCCCTGCGGGGTGATGGTGGCCAGTAAATAATTTCTCACGTACGCTACCAACACCAGGCTCATGGCATGGAGGCCAAGGCTATCGTAAAAAATATCAATGGATATTCCGAGTAAGAAAGCAATGCCCATCAGGATCAATGGATTGGTTTCGATAGGAAGCATCAAAATGAAGACAACGTACACAAAACAAAACGCCGTGTTGAAAAGGACGAGCTGTTTGAACAACATCACTTGCACAAGCAAATACAGAATGAAGTAGAATACGACAAAAATTCCCGAACGACTCATGGCACTTTTCCAATTGTAACTGTTTCCAGAGAATCGAGCTCTGATTTCAGTTTGCTCTTGATGATCTTAACAAATGACAATCTTCTGAAATCCTGTGACAACTCCACGCGGATGTCATAAAACAAGGCCTCGTCTTTCAATTTCACATCCTGGATAATTCCAATCATGATTCCCCCTGGGAATACGGCATTGTATCCTGAAGTGACGACGGTATCACCCACCAAAGGTTGAACATGCCTGGGCACATAGAGCAAATTGACGAGGCGAGGATCCGTTCCATCCCACTGAATGGTGCCGAAATTGCCAGTGCGCTTTAACGTACTGGAAACCTGTTCATCGATATTCAAAATTGAAATCAGTACGGAAAAATGTTCCGACACAGCCTTTACTTTCCCCACGGCGCCAAATGAGCTGATGGCCGCCATGCCTGGTTCTATGCCTGCATCGCGCCCGCGATTGATGGTTATGTAATTCTTGAATTGAGCAACTGAATTGTTAAGGACCTTGGCACTGACAAACTCATAACGCACAAGACTGTCTTTCGTAGAGGCAGATTGTGCATCCCGGGTAAGTTGTTCCAGCAACGTGCGCATCTGGGAATTTTCACGCGATACCTCTTCATTAATCTGACGTAATGAAAAATATTCCCTTGATCCCTGGGAGAAGCTCAGGATATTAGCAGCCAGGCGATTGGAAGAATTGAAAAATTTTGTGCTTTGGTATTGATTGTTTTCTATCAGTAGCCAGGCACAAAAGAGTTCTAATAACAGGAATGTGAAGAAAGCCCGGTACTCATAGAAGAAATTAAGAAGACGCTGCATGCATCAGGTCATCAATACCTTGCGATAGTGGTTCAGGTTCTTCAATGCCGCTCCCGTACCACGCACCACCGCGCGCAGCGGGTCATCGGCCACGTGTATCGGCAGCTTTGTTTTTAAAGACAAACGCTTGTCGAGTCCCCTCAGCATGGCGCCTCCACCGGTGAGGTAGATGCCTCTCTCGTAGATATCGGCGGAAAGTTCAGGGGGAGAAAGCTCCAGCGCCTTCAATACTGCTTCTTCCAGTTTTGAAATGGACTTATCCAGGGCGAAGGCCACTTCACTGTATGAAATCTTAATGGTTTTGGGAATACCGGTCATGAGGTCGCGTCCACGGATTTCATAATCATCGGGACCGTCGTCTAACTCCGTCAATGCTGAACCTACTTCAATTTTTACACGCTCCGCCGTACGTTCACCGATCAACAGGTTATGTTGACGGCGCATATAATCCAGGATATCGCGGTTGAAGGTATCGCCCGCAATACGAATAGATTGGTCACACACAATACCAGACAATGCAATGACGGCAATGTCGGTTGTTCCGCCACCGATGTCCACAATCATATTGCCTATCGGTTGCTCGATATCAATGCCAATACCTATGGCTGCGGCAATGGGTTCGTGAATCATGTACACTTCTTTGGCGTTCGCGTGCTCTGCAGAGTCGCGCACAGCTCTTTTTTCTACTTCGGTAATGGCTGAAGGTATGCAAATCACCATGCGTAAGGACGGGGGAAACAATCTTCTTCCTGTATCAATCATTTTGATCATGCC
>JANYHW010000074.1 GCA_025358885.1 Cytophagales bacterium
ATCTGTTGTTTTGTAAACACCCCTTTCCTGTTGAGGTCCTGAGGCATGACCCAGTGATGCCACGTAGACAGTATTTGTATCCGTGGGATGAACGATCATACGGCTGATGCGGTAAGTTTTCTCCAACCCCATGTTTTTCCATGTCCTCCCGGCATTCGAGGATTTATAAACGCCATTTCCTACAGCATGCGCCGGACGGATCAGAAATGTTTCACCCGTGCCCACCCAGACTTGTTTTGCATTGGAAGGCGCCAGCGCCATGGCGCCAATGGAGGAATCATCGGTTTTATCAAAAATGGATCTCCAATGGTATCCCATGTCCTCCGTTTTCCAAATGCCGCCGGAAGCAGCACCGATGTAGGATACGTTGGGATTGCCCGGTTCGCCCACGACAGCGATTGATCGGTTGCCATCAGGGCCGATGAACCGGAAGTTGAGCTGGGAAAATTGTTTGGGGTCGTAGGTTTGTGCGTGAAGAGCAGCAACAGTGCCTACTACAAAAAAGATCAGGAGCAGTTTTTTCATAATCAAATTTATGAAAAAGTAACTGCCCCTGAACGGGAGTGACGAGAAGCCGTCACCGTTTTGATGAGAGGTGTATTAGGCTACTTGCGCGGCAATGGGTGCCGATTCAACCTTTGCTTTCTTTGGTTTGCTTCTTTTGTAGTCCTTCTTGAGAAGGTGCGCAAACTCAGCTGCCATTTTCCTGGTCGTGCGGCTGATGATCTTCTTCACTTTCTTGTTGGGCTTGGGCAATTCGAGGTGACCCAATGTCTCTTGAAGTGAATCTTTAAGAAGAATGCGGAGAGCCTTTTTTGATACTTTCTTGGTTTCCATGGAATAGTTGATTTCTTACCAAATCTACCATGGGTTAAGGAATTATGATGGCTGTATTATGCCAATGAACCCACAAGTTCTCCACAATTGGAACAGATTGTCAGTCAGTGTGTTTCAAGGTATTTGTGGATAACTTAGGTCGTAGAATTGACCTCTGATATACATTTTCATTGAACCCCATGAGTCGGAAGATGCTGCACTTTCATTACAAAACTAAGGCAGCCGGAAGGACACCTGAAGCCTCCCAGCTCATTTTAGTTTACTCATACCGCAATGAACTCACAGGATTGGATGAAGCAGCCTTAACTGACTGATATGAAACCGTTATCCACGCAATCACAATGGCCATCAACGCGCTGCCAACAAAGGTAATTGGGCTCAGGCTGATACGGTATGTGAAATCCTTGAGCCACCAGTCGGCAACATACCATCCCAGCGCAACCGCCGGAAGAATAGCAATCACCACCAGCCTTGTAAACTCCTTGGATAGCAAGACCGTCAGGCTCATGGTCGTGGCACCCAATGCTTTGCGAACGCCAATCTCTTTCGTGCGTTGTTCTGTGGTGAAGGCCGCCAGGGCAAACAGTCCCATACAGGCAATGAAAATTGCAAGGCTTGAGAACACAGTGAAAATATTCCGAAGTCGCATCTCACTTCTGAAAAGTCTGTCAAAATCCTGGTCCAGGAACGAGTACTCAAAGGGTTCACCGGGTGCCAGGTTCTTCCACTCCTGCTCAACAGAAGCAATTGCTTTCTGCGGGTCACCCTGGTAGCGCACCAGCAGAATCCTTGACTTCTCCGTGAGCTGAACAACCAATGGACGGACTTTTGATTTCAGGGTCTCGAAATTGAAATCCTTCATCACCCCGATGATCTTTACTTCCTGCGGGACAGGCCCGTTAAAGTCGGTCAGCGATTCCTCCAGGGGATGCTGAAGTCCGAATTCTTTCACCGCTGCTTCATTGATGACCACCGCCACTGTATCGGATTTGAATTCGCGGGAGAAGAATCTACCCTCTTTCATTTCAATTTTCATCACATCCAGGTGGTCCCAGTCTGCATTGTACTTGCCCACCAGGTGGTCAACTTCTATTCCATGCTGGCGAAATACGGTGATGTTGTTAATACCTGGAAAAGTATTGTCCGTATAACTTGACTTCACAATGCCTGTCTTGTCTTCAATGGCCGTTTTGAATGCATCCCGGTTGCCGGCCAGGCGACGTGTACCAGCAATGCTAATCACATTCCCTTTGTCAAGACCTAGGTTCTTGGTTTGCATGTAGCTCAGCTGCTGAAACACGACGAGCGTAGCGATAATCAGAAAGGTTGATACTGCAAACTGGAAAACAACCAATGAACTCCGAACACCCTTGCTTTTCATTCCAGCCCTCGCCTTTCCCTTCAACACCTCCACCACATTAAATGAAGTAAGGTAGAAGGCCGGATAACTTCCAGCCACAAAGCCGACCAGGATAATAAGCACAGCGGCAGCCAGGGTAAACAATGGACTCATCAAAGCCGAAAGGGTAAGCTCCTTACCTGATAATAAATTGAAATACGGGAGAACCATAAAACTGATCATGAGCGCCAGGACGATAGCCACCGCGCTGTACAAAAATGATTCAGACAGGAATTGCCAGATCATTTGTGATCGCTGTGAACCGAGTGTCTTTCGCAATCCCACTTCCTTGGCACGCCCGGCAGACTGCGCCGTGGCCATGTTCATGAAGTTGATACACGCGATCAGGAGGATGAATAGTCCAACGCCTGAAAAAATGTAGACATTGCGCATGTCTCCTACGGGTTCAATATCATCCGAAAGTCCCGAGGACAAATGGGAATCAGCAATGGGAAATATGTAATAGGAATACAGCCCGCCTTGTTTTATAAATTGATCGTAGCTGATACCCAGCCCGTTTTTCAATTCTTCGCCGACGTACTTCTTCACCAATCCTTCCAGTTTGGCATTGACTTCCTCTGCTGTCGTTTCGGGAGTTTTGCGGATGTAGGTAAAAATGGAGTTACCGGTCCAGCCATTGAAAAAATTCTTTTCTCCGGTGACTGCAGAGATGAGCGCGTTGAAATGGAGATGTGAGTTTGAAGGCAATTGGTCCATGACGCCTGTAACCTTGCAGGCAATCTTGTCGAGTCCTATCACCAATGCTTTGCCCATGGGGTCCTCGGTTCCGAAATACTTCGTGGCAATAGCAGGTGTAATCACAATGGTGTTGGGGTCTTTCAAGGCCGTCTTTGCATCGCCTTCAAGCAGATTGTACCGGAAGAACTCCAGGAAATTGGAATCCGCATAAAATACTTTCGGTTCAGTGAACGATTTATCATCATATCGGAACGCCATGCCACTACCGCTGGGCATCAGTCGGGTCATTTCTTCAATTCCGGGGATTTCTGCTTTCATCGCCGGACCAACAGGTAACGATGAATTTGAGGTAAGGATCTCCTGTCCAGACATCCTGCCGTGCAGTGCGACACGGTAAAGATTTTCATAGCCGTAGTTAAAGCGGTCATAGCTGAGCTCATCCATCACGTAGATGAAGATGAGTAGGCAGCACGTCATACCTATAACCAATCCGGTGATGTTGATCACGGAGAAAAACTTGTGCTTCAGGATATTCCTGAGCGCAATCTTGAAGTAATTTCTAATCATTTTTTTGTGTGATGTGTGTTGGCTATCGGCTCAATTTTAACGTCGCGGCCAAAATTTGGCGCCACGAATACTTTAAGTTATCCTGAACAATTCATTAGACGCTGAAAATTCATTCTACGTTGCATGAAGGCAAAAACCATCTGTTTTAGTGAAATTGCCCTATTCGTATCTCAGTGAGTCCACCGGGTTCGCGGCAGCTGCCTTGATAGACTGGTAGCTTACAGTAAGCCAGGCGATGACAATCGCCGCAAGGCCGCTCAGTACGTACACGAGGGGACTCATCTCTATGCGGTAAGCAAACCCATGAAGCCAGGAGTCTGAAACATACCACGCCAGGGCAGCAGCCGGCACAAAGGCTATGACCACCAGTTTGGTAAATTCCTGCGACAGCAACACACTGAGGCTAAAAACAGAGGCCCCCATGGATTTCCTTATGCCAATTTCCTTGGTGCGCTGCTCCGACGTGAAAGCAGCCAGAGCGAAGAGACCAAGACAAGCAATGAGGATTGCCAATCCGGAGAAAATACTGAACAGTTGTCCCATGCGTTGTTCTGCCCGGAACAACCGGTCAAAGTTTTCGTCAAGGAAAGTGTATTCAAAAGGCTGGTCAATGGCATATTGCTTCCACAGCGCCTCAACGTCGGATACCAGCGCTGCTGAATTTCCTTCGTATCGAATCATTAAGTTGTCTGCATTCTTTGTCAGCAGGATGGACATTGGGCGAACCTGCTCCTTGAATGATTCAAAGTTAAAATTCTTCAGCACCCCAATGATTTTGAGCTTTTGAATAGGCCCACCATTGTTGTAGAGAATTTCTTCTCCAATGGGATTTTCAAAACCAAATTCACGGGCGGCCGCCTCGTTGATGATGATGGCCAGTGAGTCAGATGGGAAATCCTTTGAGAAGTAACGACCGGATTCCAGTTCAAACCTGATAACGTCCTGGTGATCGTAGTCGGCGTAGTACACCCCCATGATGTGGTCTTGTTCGGAATCCACCGCCTTGAAGATGGTAGTATTGTTTACACCCGGAAACGTATTGTCAGTATAGCTTGCCTTGATCACCCCGGTCTTTTGGTTCAATGCATTCCGGAATGCCTCCTTGTTTTTCGCCAGCCGGTCCGCATTTTCCAAAATCAGGATATTGTTTTTATCAATACCCAGATTTTTTTCCTGCATAAAACTGATTTGCTGATACACCACGGCAGTAAAAATGATCAGGAATATGGATAGGGCGAATTGGAAGACAACGAGGAAACTACGGATTCCCTTGCTCCTCATTCCGGCCCTAACCTTCCCTTTCAGCACTTCAATAGAGCTGAAACTCGTGAGATAGAAAGCTGGATAGCTACCGGAGATCAAGCCCACCACAATCACCAGGGCCACAATCCCACCAATAAAAAGTGGACTGAGGAGGATGCCCATCCCTAATTCCTTTCCTGAGAGCAAATTGAAGGAAGGAAGCAGGAAATAGCTCGCCGCCAGGGCAATGATGACAGACAAAAGGCTGTACAACATTGACTCCGCAAGGAACTGACGGATCATCTGTCCGCGCAGGGAGCCCAATGCCTTGCGCAATCCCACCTCTTTCGCACGGCCTGCAGACCGGGCTGTGGCAAGATTCATGAAGTTGATGCAAGCAATGACCATGATGAAGATACCGATGCCTCCAAAGAAATACACGTACAGTATGTTGCCGCCAGACTCAAGATCACCTTGCGAGGTGGAATGCAGGTGGATGTCTTTCACGTTCGTCGTATAGTATCCAAAAGAACCACCTGATTCCTTCATCTGCTTCAGGGTGGTACCCATGAATTTCACTATCTCAGGACCGACGTACTTTTCAACCATGGGCATGAATTTCTCATTTACACCAGCGATCGAACTATTGGGTCTGACCTTCAGGTAGGTGTACATGAAGTTATTCAACCAAACTTCACTCTTCAGCCGGTCTGCCGATATTCCCGAAATCAGCACATTGTATACAAAATGCGAATTCGAAGGTGCGTTCTCGGCCACACCGGTCACCTTGAAAGATTTCTTGTCATCACCCACCACCAGCATTTTCCCTACGGGATCTTCGTCGCCAAAATATTTTTTTGCCATCCGCTCGGTCAACACCAGGGTATTGGGCTCATCAAGTGCGGTGAGTGGATCTCCTTTGAGGAGTTTATATCCGAAAAATTGAAAGAAATTAGAATCCACCCAAAAGACTTTTTCCTCAGTGAATATCTTTTCACCATTCTTAAATACCCGTCCATAGGCCTGACAAATACGTGTGGCGCTTTCCACCTCGGGCATATCCGACACAAGGGCCGCGGCCATGGGTGGGCAAGTGTTCGCGACGCGAATGTCCTGGCCACCAATCTTGCCGTGCAGGCCAACCTGGTATATTTTTTCAGCATCGGGGTGAAACCGGTCATAGCTCAACTCATTGGTAACGTACAGAATGATCAACAGGCATGAGGTAATGCCTACAGACATTCCAAAAATATTGATGGCTGAAAAGAATTTGTACTTCAGCACGTTTCGAATGGCAATGACAAAATAATTCTTGATCATAGTGAACAGGATATTGGGTAAACAAAATATCAGGTGGGCCGCTATTGCATAACGGCCGACAATCCGGGCAAGGATTTAGATCAGGTATGTATTAGACGCCAACCCGCCAATAGAAGTTACAGCGTGACGTAAGAAAGTTTTTATTCATCACGCAGGGTCTTTGTTGGGTTCAGGGAAGCGGTTGCAAAAGTCTTATAGCCCACGGCAAACACAGCAATGAGGATCATGGTGAAGACTGAAAGTACAATACTGACAGCTCCAAGTTTTAAATAGTACGTCCATATGGCTTTCATCAGCCAATTGGTAAGCAAGAAACCAAAAGCTCCACCCACCACCGTTGCAAGTCCAAGGTTGATGACAAATTCATAATTGATCACTCCGGCAATATTGACGATGGATGCTCCCAACACCTTGCGAACGCCGATCTCCTTCATCTTCTTAACAATGTTCAATGAGACCAGGGTGTATAAACCTATTCCAGTCATCAAGGCTCCAAAAAAGCCAAGAAAGCCAAACATGAGGACCACATTGTGGTTGATTTCATTGGTCTCGTGTAATTCCTGGTCAATCATCTGACCTGTGTATTGGGCATTGGGGAAGACTTCTTTCCATTTCTTTTCCATGAATTCATTCACCTCTCCAATCTTTGTCGGGTCCATTTTAACCAACAGTTGCTGGTATCTGTCAGGGGCCACATAGCGGATCATCATCGGCTTAACAGGTGCCCAAAGCGCCCTGGCATAAATATTTTTTACTACACCGACGACAAAAAGCTGAACTGTATCCATCCACACCAGGCGTTTTCCGATCGGGTTGTCTTTCCAGCCAAACTCTTTCACCAGTTCTTCCGTGACGATGACAGACTCCTTTCTGTCCGTCTCGGAATTAAGTTGAAATTTCCGGCCGGCAATCACCGTCATGTCCATCACGTCCAGATAATTATCGCCTACATCCAGGATGTCCACTTCTTTTTCAAGTGACTCGTATTTCACCGGATCGTTGTACCAGCTATTGGCTATGTGATGTCTTGTACCGGCTATGGCTTCAATGTCTTTGTTAGACACCAGTGCATCCCGGTAGGTATTGAAGGCGCCCTCATTATTTACCCATGTGGAGATAACCCCATGAGTAGTAAATCCCAGGTCATAATCTTTTTGATATTGGCCATTCTGATAAAAGGCCAGTCCTGTGATGATCATGGTCAATGAGATAACAAACTGACCACCCAACAGAATTCGTGTAAACCAACTCGTCCCACCAAATTTTGCTTTGCCTTTAAGGATACTGACGGGTTCAAAAGAAGTAATGTAGAAGGATGGATACGAACCGGCAATAATCGCGGTAAAGGCCAACAAGGCAGCGAGGAATAATAAGAATCCTGCATGTTCCGTATAACTCAAACTCAGGTCCAGCCAAGTCCAAAGGGAATCATAGGCCGGGACAAGCAATTCTGCGATAAGAAGTCCGGCCAGCAATCCCAAGAAACACAGCAGCAGGTTCTCCCCTAGAAACTGGGCGATAAGCTGAAACCGCATGCCACCCATTACCTTTCTGATCCCTATCTCCTTCAGCCGTTGACTGGAAATCGATATGGAGGTATTGGTAAAATTAAAGCAAGCCAGCAAGAGCAGCATGACGGCCATGATGGTGGGTGCCGTCACCGCTTCTTCAGGAATACCGCCACCCAGATAATCACTGTCCAACCTGGGATTGGCACGATTGCGTTTCATCATGCCTTTAAAGTTCTCCAGGTAGTACTCAGAGATCTTGAAATCTTCACGGGCCTTATTTTGCGGCTCGATGTACTGTTGCAATTGCTTGTTGATATTTCCCAGACGCGTGGGATTGTCTATTTCAAGAAATAAGACGTGGGTCCATCGCTTCCAGTTTGTTTCAGAGAGATCCGGGTCCAGGTTGATATCCCAATAATTATCAAACAGGGTGATCATCTCGTAGTAAAACATGCTGCTGTTGGTGGGGTGTTTTTCAAAGACACCACCGACCTCAAATTCCTTTGGACGTCTCACGCCATCTTTTCCCAACACTATCTGGGAGACCGAGCGTCCCACCACATCTTCTGTCCCGAAATATTTCTTTGCGAGTTTATCGCTGATGAATACTTTTCCCTTGTTATGGAAATCAGCAAACGATCCGTACTTCAGCTTGTAGGTGAACAAATCAAAAAATGCGGAATCCGCAAAGGCCATTTGTGTCCCGAATACATCCTCCCCGATTCGAATATCACAATAGCCTGACATGAACCGCACCGTTTTGTCTACATCCTTGAAATTTTGCCTGACATAATTCGCCAACGGCATGGGTGCCATTCCGATACGCTCACGGTTCCCCTGAAACTCCCTCCAACATTGTAACCGGTAGATCTTTTCTGCATTGGCTTGATTGGAGTCCCATTGGTTGCTGAATTCCCAATTCAGATACGCGACAATGCAAACGGCGATGGCAATACCCATTCCGAAAACATTGATAAAAATGAAGAGCTTGTTCTTCATCAGACTTCGAATGGTAATCAGTAGATAGTTTTTGATCATACCTCGGATTTATGGATGGCGTCTACTCGTCTCTCAATACGTTTGCCGGATTTAACCGGGTCGTGTTGTATACTTTAAACCCAATTGACAGGGCAGAAGTTAACAAGAGTATGGATGCTGAGACCACCAAAGTCAATGGGGTTGCCTCCTGGTAATAGTCCCAAATGCTGTCCATGAGCATCCCCGACATCCAGGCCCCGGCAGCAGCTCCCAGCAAAGAGGATATCAACAATACGATCATGAACTCCATATTGATCACCCTGGAAAGATTCCCGATGCTTGCCCCGAGTACCTTCCGAACCCCAATCTCCTTCATTTTTCGGATGATGTTCAGGGAGACAAGGGTGAACAACCCTGTGGCAGAAAGGAAAAGGGCTACTACACCAAGAAATGTAAACATCACGACGATATTATTGTTCACCGTGTTTGCTTCCACCATCTCCTCATCCATGAACCTTCCGCTGTATAGTTTATTGGGAAATATCTCCTTCCATTTGGCTTCCATGAACTTATTTACCTCAGGCATCTTATCCACGGGTGCGTTCACCAGGATATGCCTGACCTTGTCTTTGGGTCCGTACCTGAACATAACAGGCTCCATTTGCTCCCAGAGACCCCGGTTATAGATGTCTTTTACCACGCCCACTATATAGTACTTCACAGTGTCCATCCAGATGATCTCCTGACCGACGGGAGATTTAAGGTCTAATTTCCTGGCCAATCCCTCCGTAATAATGACTGATTCCTTTCTATCGCTTTCGGAATCCTTTTGAAAATTTCTTCCGTCTTTCAGGGTCAACCCAACGGTGGTCAAATAATTTTCACCAACATTCAGTATATCCACTTCGATCTCCTTGTCCGCATGTTTGATCGGGTCATTGAATGAGGAAGAGTACAGGTGATGTTCAGATCCGTCAATGGAAATAATGTCGTTATTGGATAACAAGGCATTGCGGTAGGTCTCATACTCCGACCGGCTAGCGACAAATGTATAGATGACCCCTTTCTTGTTGAACCCCAAGTCAAAGTCCCGCTGGAAACGGGCATTGTCGGTAAATGCAATGCTGCAGACAATGCCGATGAGGGAAATGGCAAATTGCAGGGTCAGGAGGGTCCGTGTAAAATAATTTGTACCACCGAATTTCAGCGTCCCCTTCAAGATGCTGGTAGGCTGGAACTTACTGATGTAGAAGGCAGGGTAGCTCCCGGCGAGCAAACTGGTGAACAGAAGGGTACCGATCATGAAGATCAGGAAATTGGGTTTGCCCCAATAGTCTGTTACCAACTTCAAGTCAGGCCACAATTCATTGAAGGCAGGAATCAGCACCAACTCTCCCAATGCAAAGCCTAATAGCAAGGCAATGAAGCAAATAAATGAAGTCTCGCCGATAAATTGGAATACCAGATGAGCACGCGAACTTCCCATCACCTTCCGCAATCCAATCTCCTTCAGCCTTCGTGAAGAAATGGCGATGGCCGTATTGGTCAGGTTAAAGCATGCAATGAGCAGAACAAAAATGCCCATCATCCCTATACAGACCACGGCGGCAAGCGGTGAGCCTTCGCGCGTCCAGGTACCGGGCTTTTCTTCATAACCATCCCTCACGGCCATGCCTACAAATGGATCCAATTCGAACTTCGTGATTATAAAGTCTTCTCTTATTTTGTTGTTGTTCTCGGTGTACGGTTTCAGTTGATCTTCAATGGCACTGATTCGCGTGGGATCATCCACCTGAATGAACAGGGTATTTCTGTACTTCCACGTGTTTTCATGGAGGTCTTGGTCTCCACTGAGGTAATTCCCTCCGAAGTAATTGTCATAGAGGGAGTAGGCATTGGAGTCAAAGCTGGAATTTCCAGGTTGCTTTTTGAAAACACCTGTCACCACGCACTCCTTGGTCCTGCCACTGTCCAGCATTTGAGTGATCGACTTACCCAGCGCCTTCTCGTTTCCAAAGTATTTCAGGGCCAACTCATCACTGATACATATCTGACTTTTGTCTTTGAGGTCACCGTTACCTTCCAGGAACTGAAAGGTAAAAAGAGTGAAGAATTCGGGATCTACATGGACCAGGTTCTCGTTGAAGAGGTCAGTACCTCGCTGAAAATTTCCTCCTCCCGGAGAGTATCGTACAACCTTCTTGACTTCCGGAACATTCTGTTTGATCGCGTTTCCCAGGCCAATCGGAGCGTAGCCGTACGAAGTTTTCTCACCCTGAAATTCGCGGATTGAGTTCACCCGGTAAATCGTAGGGGCGTTCAGGTGGTGGCCGTCAAAACTCAGGTTGAAATCATAGTTAAAATAGGCGACAATGCAGCTGGAGATGGCAATGCTCAGTCCAAAGACATTGATGAAGATGAATAACTTATTCTTCATCATACTACGCACTGTGATCAGGAGGTAATTTTTCAGCATCGGCAGGAGTTATAGAGCATAGACGCGAGCGGGCTCAAATGGTTGCACCTAAAGGTGTCCTACACCTAAAGGTGTAGGACACCTTTCAACAATTATGCCATTCGCATAACGGGCTGGAAATGAAGGCTTTCAAGGTGTGAAGTGTTCAAAGATGAACAAACACTGTTCACAAAGTCTTCAGGCTCGTTGAAAGCTTTATAAAAACAAAACCCACATTATTCAAAACCCTTCCGGGCAAAGAACAACATGGGCTTTATTCTAACCTAAACCTAAACTATGAAGAACGCATTCAAGATGCTGGACCTTGAAATCTTTTGGCCATACGCTAGTAGAAAGACATGATTCGATCTACTCGCCTGGCTTGTTAAACGTGGAAATGTTCCTTAATATTTTCTGTTACCACTTTACCGTCAAACAGATTGACGATGCGGTGTGCGTAGTTGGCGTCGTAAGGCGAGTGCGTCACCATCACGATGGTAGTACCCTCCTCATTCAACTGAGATAACAATTTCATTACTTCCTCCCCGTTGGCTGAATCCAGGTTACCTGTAGGTTCATCCGCGAGTATCACTTTGGGTTTGGCGACGATGGCGCGTGAAATGGCCACGCGTTGCTGCTGACCACCCGAAAGTTGCTGAGGGAAGTGGTTGCGCCGGTGCATGATGTTCATGCGCTCCAACACTTCTTCCACACGCTGTTTCCTTTCACTTGCCGGCACCTTCATGTACAATAAAGGGAGCTCCACGTTTTCAAAAACCGTGAGCTCATCGATCAGGTTGAAGCTCTGAAACACAAAGCCGATTGAGCCCTTGCGCAACTGAGCGCGCTGACGCTCGCTGTATTTGGCAACTTCATGTTCGCCAAAATGATATTCGCCATTGGACGGGTTGTCGAGTAAGCCCAGGATGTTCAACAGCGTGGATTTACCACATCCAGAAGGACCCATGATGGCCACAAATTCTCCGTCCTTGATCTCCAGGTTGATGCTATTGAGGGCGGTTGTTTCCACTTCTTCAGTCGTGTAAATTTTTTCCAGGTTTTTTAATCGTATCATAGTTATTGCGTTATTAGGTTAGATGTCAATTGTGATAGAAAGGTTTTATTCAATACTCTCTTTTGTTCAATAAGTTACAGTCCATTAGACGCTTTCCTGCTGAAATAGTTGCATCAGTCAAGGATTAAAACTTCGCTGTTGCCGAAATTTTCGTACGACGACGTGATGACTTTATCGCCTGGCTGCAGCCCCTCAAGCACCTCAAAATACTCACTGCCCATCTTACGGCCAAGTTTGATATCGCGTTTTACAGCATGGTTTTCTGCATCCAAAACAAATACCCAGTTTCCGCCGGTATCCTTATAGAAACCTCCCATGGGCAATAACAGTTCTTGTGAAGATTGGCCAAGTTCAATCCGCATACGAAGGGACTGACCCGGGCGAATACCTTGTGGTGTCTCGCCTTCAAATTCCATTTCTACTTCAAACCTTCCCGCCGTAATGGTGGGATAATTGTAAGTGATGATGAGGTTATAGGTCTTTCCCGCAAAGTCGGTCGTGGCGTGCAAGCCGATGGAAATCCTTGGAAGGTACAATTCATCAATAGGAACGCGAACCTTGTATTCACCCACAATGTCTACTTGTCCAACGCGCTGTCCTTGTGTGACGGATTGCCCCACCTCCCAGTGTGGTGTGGAAAGTTGTCCGTCAATAGGGGCGCGCAGGGTGAGGTTTTCAAGGATTTTTCCTACCCCTTCAAGGCTTTGAAGCAACTTCCTTTCAGATTCGTCCAATTGCTTGATCTGGTTTACCCTGCTGAGAGAATCAATCTGAAACGCTTTGTAGGTGATTTCACGCCTTTTGATGTTGGCGATGAAGTCGGCTTCCGTCTGTTCAAATTCCTGCTTTGAAATCAACTGCTTCTCAAACATCTGCTTTTGTCTCTGATATTTGGGACGCAAGGTTGCTAATGCATTATCAATGGTAATCAAGTCACCCTGTTGACGAAGTGCATTTTGGTTGATGGTCATGCGCGTGTCACGGGTACGGTTGATACTCTGGGTAAGGTTTGATTCCTGGTCAAGGACTCCGATTTCACGATTCAGGTTTGAAATCTCCAGGATCACGTCACCTTTCTTCAACATGGCGCCGCTTTCGCGAATGATGCGCTTAATGTTTCCGCCTTCAATGGCATCGAGAAACACAGTTCGGCGGGGCGCCACAATGCCGGTTTGAGGAATGTATTCCTTGAATTCACCACGCTTCACCTCGGAAATGGTGATCTTGTCCTTTTCAATCTTCAGCTTCTGGCGGCGGTCAGCAAAGATGAACTGGTAGCCAACGAAAACCACAAACAATCCAATTCCACCGTAAGTAGCTATACGCTTTAACGTCCACGTCTTTTTTTCAATCTTCTTATCCATTTCGCGATGAGTGTTTTCGTCAGGAGCACCTATTTGCCCTGCCTTGACAGGTGCCTATTGCCAACTACCGTGCCAACGGCCAAATCACACAAAAAGTTATCTTTTTGGTAAATTCTTCGTTCAATGCTGAACGGATCTGTCCGATTACGGACGTGATTTGATAAATTTCGAAATCGGAAAATTGAAAAACAGGGCCTATTCAGGGTTTGCACAGTGCGGTATCAACTTTGCGCAACGACCCTGTATCGGACCAAAAAAACTGACGGCATGAGTGACCAAAAGCAAGGAAAGATTCTGATCGTTGATGACAATGAAGACCTGCTCAAAGCAGCCAAGATGCATCTTAAGCGTCACTTCGCTCAGGTGGATATTGAAAAGAATCCCGAGGCCATCCCTGCGTTGATGAACAACGAGGACTACGATGTGATCCTCCTGGACATGAATTTCACCAAGGATGTAAGCAGCGGAAGCGAAGGGTACTACTGGCTGGAAAAGATACTGCAAATAGATCCGTCTGCGGTGGTGGTTCTCATCACGGCCTATGGCGATATTCAAATGGCAGTGAAAGCCATCAAGGCAGGAGCCACCGATTTCGTACTCAAACCCTGGGAGAATGAAAAGTTACTGGCGACGCTTTACTCATCGATGCGCCTTCGCGAAACGCGCGATGAAGTAAATACGCTCAAGATAAAGAACCAGGAAATCAACCAGGCCATCAACGACCGCTACCAGGAGATCATCGGACAAAGCGCGGCCATGCAGCGTATTTTTCAAACCATCGACCGTGTGGCACACACCGATGCCAACGTACTGATTCTGGGAGAGAATGGAACTGGAAAAGAGTTGATCGCTCGTGCCATACATCGGCATTCGGCCCGAGGTAAGGAGTCATTTGTAAGCGTCGACCTCGGTTCGATCACGGAGACCTTGTTTGAAAGTGAACTCTTCGGACACAAGAAAGGATCATTCACCGATGCCAAGGAGGACAGACCAGGCAGATTTGAAATAGCCAACAACGGAACCTTGTTTCTTGACGAGATAGGTAACTTGTCCATGCCGCTGCAGGCTAAGCTGCTTACGGTCCTCCAAAACAGAAAAGTGAGCCGCGTGGGCGCCAATAAGGATACCGCCATTGACATCAGGCTTATCTGCGCTACCAACCTTCCCCTATACGACATGGTGAAGGAGAATCGCTTCCGCCAGGATTTACTCTATAGGGTCAATACCATTGAGATTGAGATTCCATCCTTGCGCGACCGCATGGAAGATATTCCTCTCCTCTCAGTACATTTCTTAAAACACTATTCGGAGAAATATCATAAGAATGTTTCGAAGATTAGTGATGGTGCCATGACGCGCATGAACAAACATCCATGGCCCGGAAACATCCGTGAACTTCAACATGCCATTGAACGTGCCGTCATCCTTTCCAACAGTTCAGTTCTGCAACCGGAAGATTTCAATTTCAATACCTCAACCGGAAAGGATTCCGAACAACCTCTCAACCTGGACCAATTCAATCTGGATGAAGTGGAGAAACTCCTTATCCGGAAAGTCCTGAAAAAGTACAATGGAAATATAACCCAGGCTGCCTCTGAGCTTGGACTCACCCGGTCTTCTTTGTACAGGAGATTGGAGAAGCATGGGCTTTAGGACGTGCTCAAGTGCTTTAGTATTAAAGTGTTACATGAAGAAAAAGTTTAAGCCTTGAGTTGTAGATGTTGAAATGTCACGATGAAACTTTTTAGGGATTTCAGGTTTCGGATTGCATTCCGGGTAGGGATGATCGGGCTAACGATGGCCCTGTTGGTGTACATGGTGAATCATCCCAACATGATCTTCGCCGCGGCTCTCACGGGCCTGATCGTCTTCGGGCAATTGCTTGAACTATACCGGTTCACTTCCCAGACGAACCGAAAACTGACCCGGTTTCTTGAGTCTGTGAAATACTCAGACTTCATCTCCGGATTCACCGCCGACAACACGCTGGGCTCCAGCTTCCGGGAACTTAACATGAGGTTCAATGAAGTGCTTGAGGCATTTCGCAAGGCACGATCAGAAAAAGAAGAGCATTGGCAATACCTCAATACGGTCGTGCAACAGGTGCGAACCGGCATCTTGTCTTTTGACCCCGAGGGCAACGTCCAACTGATCAACTCCAATGCAAAGCGATTCATGGGTGTGCAGACAATAAAAAATATCGAAGAACTCCAGACCAGAAACCCACACCTCCTCCAGGCTATTAAAGATGTGGAGCCTGGCAAAAGCACGCTCTACAAATCGGATCAGGATTTTCTCCTTACCATCCAGGCCACCGAACTGAGGATCCGTGGCAATGTGATGAAGTTACTCACCTTGCAGAACATTCAATCGGAATTGCAGCAGCAGGAAATCGAGGCGTGGCAAAATCTCACCCGGGTCCTTCGTCATGAAATCATGAACTCAATTACACCGATTTCGTCACTTACATCAACGCTGCGCGAGATCCTCGACCATGATATGGTACAAAAGAACAGTCATTATGAACTAAAATCGGAAGGGGCTGAGGATTTAAGGGAAGGGCTGGGTACGATAGAAAACCGCAGCAAAGGACTGATTAAATTCATTGACGCCTATCGGGAATACACCTCCTTGCCACAACCCAAACTGAAGTCTGTACTCGTGAAAGATCTCATCGAGAAAGTGGCTCAGCTCATGCGACCGGAAATCAAGAAGACGTCTATACATTTTGAATATGGCTGTGACTCCAATTACCTGACTGTTCGGGCGGATGAAGAAATGATTGAGCAAGTATTGATCAACCTCATCAAAAATTCTATTGAGGCTCTCGGCGAAACTCCCAATGGAAAAATTGAACTAACCGCGAAGTATTCCGGAAACGCGGTGATTATCGAAGTGGCCGACAATGGTTCGGGCATTATAAAAGAAGCACTTAACCGTGTCTTTGTTCCTTTCTTTACCACCAAGAAGACAGGCTCCGGCATTGGCCTGAGCCTGTCTCGTCAAATTATGCAAATGCACACAGGATCACTTTCTGTCGAATCCCAGCCCGGAGTGCGCACGGTATTCAAACTCAAATTCTAGAAATAATATATTGGTTGTAATGGTTAATGATGGCTTCAACTAACCATTGCTCAGCAGGAATTCATCCCACTCTTCCTGTTTCATTCCACTGATGTCGCGGAGGAAAAGGGTGTAGCTGGGCTTAAAGGGACGACTAAGCATTGTCATTCCTGCCTCCTCCGCGGTATAGTCTCCCTTACGCGCATTGCACCTTTTACACGCTGTCACCAGGTTCAGCCACGAATGAGGGCCTCCCCTCGAACTTGGGATCACGTGGTCCAGCGTAAGGTCGCGTTTAGTACCGCAATACTGGCATACGAAATTGTCGCGTTTGAAGATGTTCTGCCTCGTAAGATTAACCCCTTTATACGGGGCATTGACATAGCGATTGAGCCTAATCACCGACGGCATAGGAAAACTGCGTGTGATGCTGTGGATCTTATGGCCATTGGCCGACCGTACCATTTCGCTCTTATTGAGGTAAACGAGTATGAATGCACGCTCGACCGAGCATACCATGAGCGGACTAAAGTCTTGATTCAACACCAATACCCGGCTATCCATTGTGAAAAGATAAAGCTAAGGTTTTAGTTCTGCAAACAGGGAGTGTTTGGCAACTGGGCGATTCAATGTTGTGGCGATGTGGTGTCGTGAGAAAAGTCAGACTGTTCCTGGCTGTTGGGGAATCAGTTACCTATAGAATAATACGGCGGATGGAATGAAGGTAGTGTGTGTACACTTTTGTCTCAGAACTCAAGGTACCTTCTTCTGTGAGCGGGTCAATGCGAACCTGACCATAAGCATGAATGAGCTTTTGGCCGTCGAGAATGATGCCGGTATGTTTGATATTCTCTCCCTTGTCAGCAAAGAAGGCAATGTCGCCAGGCCTCGCTTCTTCATACGCTTTTATCTTCTTGCCCTGAAGTGACTGCTGGCGAACATCCCGCTGCAGGGAGTAGCCCGCAATCTTGAACGCCATCTGTACCAACCCGGACGCATCAATACCAAATGGACTCTTCCCACCCCATTGATAGGGCGCTGAAAGGTATTTCTTTGCGATCAGTCTAAGGAAGTCTACATCCCTCTTTTGACCGAGGCCTTTTGATTCGCCATTAAATGCGAACTGCTCTTCAATCTTAAACAATTCTGAATTGGAAATGGGCACAATGCTCCCCATCACAATCGTCAGCGGGCTTTTCTTGTATAAGACCGGCGAAGCCACATCTGTAGTGATCTTAAAATCTGTCTGGTTGATCTGCTCAAAGTACTCCTTTGAAATGGCATGGTGCTGTTTGATGTCCATCCAACCCTCACACTGGTCGGAATATACTTGAACCTGGGCCCATTTCTTGTCAGGGGTTAATGCCAATACTTGATAATGATCACCAAAAAGAAGTTGAGTAATCTGTTCAGCGGTATCTCGGGGATCGATGCGCACGGGCACAACGGCCAGGCGGGAGACTCCGTAATCTATTGGTTCCATGAGGTTCAGCACAAGTATTAATATTTGATGCGTGATAGTTCCCGCTTCGCCTCCTTCTCTTTTATACTCGCCCGCTTGTCATGTAGTTTCTTTCCCCGTCCCACGGCTATCTCCAATTTGGCATATCCACGATCGTTGATAAACAACCTCAACGGCACAATGGTTAACCCCTTCTCTTCTATCCGTGCACGCAATTTTTCAATTTCGTTCTTTTTCATCAGCAGTTTTCGTTCTCTCGCCGCCTCATGGTTGTAATGTGTCCCTTGAGCAAAGGGTGAAATATTTACCCCTTTAATAAAAGCTTCCCCATTGGCGAAGTAAACAAAACCATCCTGGAGGTTCACCTTCCCTTCGCGTATGGATTTTATCTCCGTTCCCTTTAAGGCCAGGCCGGCAATGTAAGAGTCCAAAAGCTCGAATTGAAACGAGGCCTGCCGGTTCTTAATGTTTACGGTATTTGAAAATCGATCTGTTGACATTGGCTCTTAGCTGCTGGCCTTTGGTTGTTGACCAGACTTTCCAGGGTAAAATATCTCCATTAACTTTTCCTTTTTCAACATTTTCTGTCCAGTCATTCCTTTCGCAATAAGACGATCACCAGCCATCACGCTGATCGCACATATCAGTTCATTGCCCCGAATGGATTCTACCGTCGCGGTGATGACGATTTCTTCGCCAACAAACGCGGGCGATGCGTGCGATACTTGCAGCATAGTTCCCACTCCTTCTTCTTCCGGTTCCTTCATTTCAATGAAGAACAATCGCGATGACCACTCAATATCCCGGGCGAGGGCAAAGGTAGAACAAACCGGATGTAAAAGTTCGCCGTGAAATATTGCCTGGTCCGATTCCGTTACTACTTTTCGGTATACTTTCTTGTCACCAGGCTTGAAAATATTCTTCATCCCCTTGCTTCAAAACTTAAATTAGCAACAGGAGCCGTATCCAGGGAGGCAAACTCCCCCCGTTGGTATTTGATTTCTGCCGCCATCGCAATCATCGCGGCATTGTCTGTACAGTACTGAAAATCAGGAATAAAAGTTTGCCAGCCCAGCTTATGAGCCCTCCTCCTCAATTCATTCCGAAGGCCGGCATTTGCAGAAACTCCTCCAGCAATGGCCACCTGATGAATGCCTGTCTTTTTGCTAGCCTCCTCAAGCCGGTCCATAAGCATACCCACGATCTTGTTCTGAATGCTTGCGCAGATATCATTCAGATTCTTCTCCACGAACTGAGGGTCTGATGCTTTGTTATCGCGGATAAAATAAAGAAAAGCGGTTTTTATTCCGCTAAAGGAAAAATCAAGTCCAGGCATGTCTGTATCAGGAAAACTGAAGCGGGTAGGGTCACCTTCTGCCGCATACCTGTCGATAAGTGGCCCGCCGGGGTAAGGTAGTCCCATGATTTTCGCTGACTTATCAAAAGCTTCACCCGCTGCATCATCCTGTGTCTCACCAATGATCTCCATATCGGAAAAATCCCGAACAACAATCAACTGGGTATGCCCTCCGCTCACCGTAAGGCACAAGAATGGAAACGATGGGACAGTCTTTCCATTAGTCACTTCATCGCGAATGAAATGAGAAAGTACGTGTGCCTGCATGTGATTTACTTCAATCAGTGGAATGCGAAGGGACAATGCCATCCCCTTTGCAAATGAAACCCCGACGAGAAGCGCACCCATCAGGCCAGGTCCACGCGTGAACGCAATGGCATCAAGATTCAGATTGGTAATGCCGGCACCCTTCATTGCTTCATCCACAACACCCACAATATTTCGTTGGTGTGCACGTGAAGCCAGCTCTGGCACCACACCTCCGTATTTATGATGATCGCTCTGCGACGCTATAATATTATTGAGTACCTTGCCGTTGTTAATGACAGCAGCAGAGGTTTCGTCACACGACGACTCAATGGCAAGGATGGTAGGCATTCTGCGAAATGAAATGGCAAGTTATTAAATTTCGGGTTCTGAAATGGCTAAGGAGAATTGTCTTCTACGGTCTATATGCTACCCTGGTCTTCTTCATTGTCGGATTCAGCGTATTGCAAATACCTGCGGTGCAAAAAAGTCTCCTGAGCAGAATCACACGCGGATTTTCCGATGTCTCGGGTTTTGATATTCAATTTGACCGGTTTTACCTCCTCTGGTATGACCGATTGGAAATAACCGGTCTCCGCATTGAAGATCCCCAGCACCACTCCATGATCGAGGCGGATAAGCTATTTATCAATTTCAGCCTGAGTAGCCTCTATGAAAACCAAGACATCAACCTGGATGCTGTCTCCCTCACCGGTGGAATTGTGAACCTGGTCAGCATTCCAGCGAGCGACAGCACAAAGGACCTGAACATCAATATTTTTATCGAGGAAATCAATAAGCAGTTTGCTTCGGGTGGAGGCGGAGGAAAAAGTCCAAAGATCAATATGGGAGAGGTATTGGTGAATCAGTCCGAATTCTCCTACAACCAAAATGAAAAAGACTCTATCCAAAATGGTTTTGACTACAACCACTTCCGCGTCGCCCTGGACGAAGGCAATCTGGACAATTTCAAAATCATCGGTGACACCATTGAATTTCAGGTAGGCTCACTACAGATCAAGGATTACAAGACCCAACTCACCATCAAGCAACTCAGCACCTTCTTCCGCATCAGCCAGGGAGGAATGGAATTTCTTGGGCTGAACTTGAATGCCAACAAGAGCCATATTTCCGATACCATTATTTTCAAATACAAGAGTCAGGCCGATCTCAGTGATTTTAATTCAAAAGTCAATATGGAGGTTCACTTCAAGAATACCAGGCTCTATCCGGAAGACTTAGCACTCTTCACTTCAGGTATTGAAAAATTAAAAGAGCCGCTTCTGCTCAACGGTGAATTCAAGGGCAAGGTGAACCACTTTGTTTTCAGGCCTATGCAGGTAACGTTGGGATCTTCTACCGTGACGGGAAGCCTCGAAATGGATGGTCTGCCCGAAATCCGCGAGACATTCATTAACGCGCGGCTCACACCCTCCGTCGTGTACATGCGTGATATTGCATTCCTGCTTCCCGAAAGTTTCAGGAGCAACCTCGGTCCGCTTAACAAGGTGCAGTTGAAAGGGAATTTTCTCGGATTTGTCAACGATTTCGTTGCCGATGGTGACTTAATGACACCGTATGGCGAGGTCCAATCCGACATTAACCTCAAGGTCGCAGAGACAAACATCCAACAGAGTTCTTACAGCGGCAATCTCAAACTGTTTGATTTTGCCCTTGGAAAATTTATCAATGACACCGTCAAATTCCAGGCGGTCACCCTGAGTGGCAAGATCACAGGGAAAGGATTCACGAAAGAATCCGCTGATTTTACCCTAATGGGCGATATTGCTTCCATCGGATTGCGCGGTTACAATTACTCTAAAATTCATTCAAATGCCCGGTTCGCAAAACAATACTTCCAGGGTGACCTGACCATAGATGATCCTAACCTTCAGGTTACCATGAAGGGTTCCATTGACCTGAGGCATGGTAAAGACTTGATTAATATTGAAGCCAAACTGGATACTGCGTTGCTACACGAACTCAATCTTTCAAAAGAAAAAATCTTTCTACAGTCTTACATTGATATCAATAGTCGCGGGCTTACGCTCGACTCTATCGTTGGTGATGCTTTATTTAAAAAGACCCTGGTCCAGTTTCGCGATGAGTCTATCCGGATTGATTCCATCAGGGTGATCTCAGAAAACGAGGATGGAAACAGGAGCCTCAGCCTCCGAAGTTCAATGCTCGACCTCTCCCTCAAGGGTGACTTTTATTATTCGTCCTTGTTCAACGACCTCGAAAAACTGATCCGGGAATTCATATTGAATATCAAGAACGATCCCGTCGCGATCCGCGAATACTATCAATCCAAGAGAAAGACTGATCAGGCATACAATGCAGTTATCGTTGCTGATATCCATAATGTCGATCCAATCTTTCAAGTGCTGGATCTTGAGGTGCATGCCTCTCCGGAAACCCACATTAAGGGAGAATTCAGTAACGATGTCACCTCCAACTTGCACGTGTACAGCAAGCTCGATACACTGATCATCAATGGACAGGAGTTTGATGACAATGAATTCGAATTTGACGGTTCAAAGGTGAGGGATAGCACGCAAGTTCTTGCACAACTGACCGTCAGTTCAAATGCACAGCAACTCAACAAGGCGGTCCACACCAGGGACCTTTTCTTCGAGGGAATATGGAATAAGGATCATATCGATATAACCTTCGACATCGACCAGGTGGGTTATGACAATTCAATCCGGTCACGCTCGGAAATCGACTTCCTGGCCGACAGCACTAAAATAAAAATCCTGCCATCGCGAATTAAGATATTAGGCGAGAATTGGATCATCAACGACCGAAACTACACCCTCGTGAAAGGTTCGGAATGGAGCATCCACCACCTGGGTATCGGGTACAAAGAACAGTCCGTTAAGGTTGATGGGGATATTTCGCACGACCCATCCCGGATCCTGAAAGTAGACATCCGGCAATTCGGCATGTCCTTTTTCAATTTCTTCAGCACAGAGAAATTCAATGGCCTCCTCAATGCCAACATTATGCAACGGGACCTATACGCCAACGTCTATATCGAAAACCAGCTCACGATCGATTCACTCACTGTTAATGATTTTCTTGTGGGAGATGTCAAAGGCAACAACACCCGCGATACCGAAAGCGACCATTTTAACATTGATCTTACCGTAGACCGGCTGAGCAACCGGATTGTCGATATCAAAGGGTATTATGATCCAGGAGATTCACAAAGTCCCCTTCATACAAAAGCTATCTTGGAAAAAGCAAACTTGAAACTGATTGAACCTGTTATCAAAGATATTTTTTCCCAACTCGATGGAACCCTTACCGGGGTGTATGATATCCGGGGGACATTCGGGAGTCCGCAAATTACCGGAGAAGCCATTATTGAGAATGGTCAGTTGATGATCAACTACTTGAAGACTGTATACAAAGTCTCGGGCACGATTGGCATGATGCCCGAGAAGGTAATGTTTAACAATTTCATACTCACGGACGTATTTCAAAACAAGGGAAAGCTTGGCGGTTATGTTGCCCACCGCGGCTTTTCCAAGATGCGCATTGATCTGGATGCCACCTTCGTCAACTTCCAGGTACTCAATACCACCATCAAAGACAACACCCTTTTCTATGGTCAGGCGTTCTCCACCGGAAATCTGAACATCATTGGACCGGTATCGAACCTAAAGATTTCAGCGAATGCACGTACCAATAAGAACACCCGACTCTCCATACCCATTGGCGGCACGGCAACAGAGGAGAGAAAGGACTTTATCCAATTCTCAAACTTTACAGACAGTCTCAAGAAGAAGATAGTGAGGAAGGAAACATTCAAGCGTGAATTGACTGGCCTTACCCTCGACCTCAACATCGACGTTACTCCGGATGCGTATGCGGAGATCATTTTCGATATTAAATCTGGCGACATCATCAGGGGACGCGGACGCGGCGACATCAGCCTGCGGATTGACACCAAGGGCGAGTTCAACATGTTTGGCGTGATGGAATTCACAGAGGGGGCGTATAATTTTACATTGTATGATATTATCAACAAGGAGTTCATCATCAAACCTGGAAGCAAGATCAGCTGGTATGGAGACCCTTATGAAGGTGTGTTGAACATCACCGCAAGCTACAGGCAATTGGCATCCATGGGACCAATCCTCGCGGATCAAACCCTCATCAATGAACCCAACATACGAAGAAAGTATCCAGTCGAAGTGCTATTGAAGCTGGATGGGCCCATGCTTTCTCCTCAACTGGTCTTCGATCTTGAATCGAAAGACCTTCCCGACAATGTGGTTGTAGAGGGAAAGCCACCCGTGCGTCTGAAGTTTGAGTTCAATGCCTTCAAGGCCAAACTCGACGAGCAGGAGTTGAAGCGCCAGGTTTTCAGTCTCATAATTTTGCGAAGACTGTCTTCTCCTGATGCCTTCTCCACAGGAGGTTCATTGTACAATAGCGTGAGCGAATTGCTGTCCAATCAATTAAGCTATTGGCTAAGTCAGGTGGACCAAAATCTGGAAATCGATTTGGATCTTGGAACGCTGGATCAGGAGGCATTCAACACCTTTCAATTGCGACTCTCCTACTCTTTCCTCAACGGCCGGCTGCGCGTCACCCGAGACGGAAGTTTTGGCAACAGCCAAACCAATCGCTCTGAACTTTCCACCATTACCGGCGACTGGACGGTCGACTACCTCCTGACACCTGACGGCAAATTCAAAGTGAAAATGTACAGCCGGACCAGCGTCAATCAATTGCAAAGTTCACTGAATACACAAACGGCAGCCATTACAACAGGGGTCAGTCTTCTTTACACACAAAACTTCAACGAGTTTAAAGAGTTGCTGCGGTCTGCGCGCGACAAGCGACGGAAAGAATTGGAAAAAAATCCTCCACCGGCTGAAGAGACCGATGACACTAAAGGAAGTCACTAGAGCCTTCACCGATATTTTTTCCGCTGCCGGCATCAACCGCTTGCGGGTGAGACGCGTGCTGTTATTTTCTTTTAGCGTGTATGGCATGTTTATTATCAGCCTTGGCTATGCCTGGTATTCGCAACAGTGGGGTTCTTCATTTCATTTCTTCGATGATGCTGCGGAGTGGAAGCAGATGGACAAGTTCGCCCACTTCTTCTGGTCCTTCCAGGCAGCAGCTCTTGCGACACGTTTGTTCTCCTGGGCAAAACTCGATGACCGCGGTGCCACCCTAATGGGTGTCCTGCTTGGATTTGCGTTTGTCTCATCCATAGAGGTCCTGGATGGCTTCTCCGAAAGCTACGGGGCTTCACTGTTTGATATTTTGGCCAACGCCTTGGGCTGTTCCGTCTTCGCTGCGCAGCGGATTCTATGGAAGACGGTCAGCCTCTGGCCCAAGTATTCGTTTCATCCGACTTCCTTTGCACCCCTTCGCCCTGAAATGCTGGGTAATGGTCTCCTGGAAGAGATTCTGAAGGACTACAACGGGCAGACCTTTTGGTACAGCGTAAGCATAAAACAAATCCCGCTGCCGGGATGGCTTGTTATCGCTGTCGGTGTTGGTGCGGAGGGAATGGTTTATGGGCGCGATCCACAAAATGAGTTGATGAACTTCTCGCCCTACAGAAAATTCTTTCTTTCTGTAGATCTAAACCTTTCCCAGGTCCAGACCTCCTCGAAAATCCTGAATGCAGGACTTTATGTTTTGAATATCATAAAGATTCCGGCACCAACGCTCGAGTTCTCCAGCCATGGAATAAAATTCCATCCTATTTACTTTTAAACAATCTTTATTGATTGGAATTCCCTAATTTCAAGGGTCATTTCTTACCCTAACCTTTGCGTTATGAACTTAACAGCCTTCATGAAGAAATATGCCGACGAGATAAGTGGGCAATACATTGAATACAGCCAGACCCTATCGGTAATCATCATACCCGTTGCCGGAAACCGTTTTCAAACCGTCCTGGGTACCATCAAACAGAGTGCATTATACAACAGGAAGGTCATCATGTTCACGTCAAAGGTGTGTCCGATTGGAAGTGGAACGATCGATTTCAAAATGCTGCTGGAGCAAACAGCCTTTTTTAATTATTGCCGTTTCATGATCAGCGAGAATTATCTACAGGTTGAAGCTTTGTCGGCCCTGGAAGGAACCAGCGAAGACGACATCAGGGAAATGCTTCAGGAAGTTGCCAACCTCGCCGATCAGTATGAAATGAAACTTACTGGAGCCGATATCCACTAAGGAATTAAAAATTATGACCCGCCATTTCACTTTCCACAGGGAACTGATTGGTAATTTTTAATTCGTAATTTTGTAACTGTAAGCAGTCTTATCGCTCTTTCAGCAATGTTGGAGAGGAAAGTCCGGGCAACATAGGGCATCGTACTTCCTAACAGGAAGGGGGTTTCGAGATCATCGGGATCAACAGATAGTGCCACAGAAAACAGACTACCGCCTAGGATTCGTTCCCGGGAGGAAAAGGTGAAAAGGTGGGGTAAGAGCCCACCGCTTTGTTGGTGACAACAAAGGCATGGTAAACCTTACGAGTTGAAAGGCCAAATAAGCCCCGATAAAGTGAACGGCTCGTTCTTATCCTTAAATGGATATCGGGGTGGGTAGGCTGATTGAGTTCGTCAGTGATGACGAAACCAGACAAATGATGAGAGCCCTCCCCCTACTCCCGATAATCCGATAACAATCGGGATCGGGATCGGGTCTGGGAACAGAACCCGGCTTACACGCTTACTTTTTTTAACATGAAACCTGTTGCGTGAAAGCGCGGCAGGTTTCGCTATTTTTGTCCTATGCCAAAAATCCTGATCATCGAAGACGAAGCAAGCATCCGCGCTGTACTCAAAGATATCCTGCTGGACCAGAAGGAGCTGAAACTGGAAGTGGAGGAAGCACGGGATGGCGCCGAAGGCCTTCACCTGCTCGAAACCAATACCTATGATCTGGCATTGTGTGATATCAAGATGCCAAAGATGGACGGTATGGAAGTGCTCCAGAAGGCCAAAGAGAAAAACATACATACTCCATTCATTATCATTTCAGCGCATGGTACAACAGAGATGGCCGTCGACGCTACCAGGATGGGCGCTTATGATTTTCTCCAGAAGCCTCCGGACCTGAACCGTCTCTTGATCACCGTGCGCAACGCTCTTGACCGCAACTCTCTTGTGAAAGAAACCAAATCCCTCAGGAAGAAAGTCTCCAGGAAGTACGAGATGATCGGTAAGTCATCCGGGCTTGATCTTGTGCGTGAAATGATTGAGAAAGTGGCTCCTACAGAAGCGCGCGTACTCGTTACGGGACCCAGCGGCAGTGGAAAGGAACTTGTGGCAAGGGCCATCCACGAAAAAAGCAATAACAGCGTAGGTCCATTTGTCGAGGTTAATTGTGCGGCCATCCCTAGTGAACTTATCGAGAGTGAGCTCTTTGGTCATGAGAAAGGTTCATTTACCTCCGCCATCAAGCAGCGAATTGGAAAATTTGAGCAGGCGGAAGGAGGAACATTGTTCCTGGATGAGATCGGCGACATGAGCTTATCCGCCCAAGCCAAAGTACTGCGGGCGCTTCAGGAGAATAAGATCACCCGTGTCGGTGGAGACAAGGATATTGCCGTGAACGTGCGCGTAGTGGCCGCTACAAACAAGAACCTAAAAGAAGAAATCGCCCAGGGCCGCTTTAGGGAAGATCTGTATCACCGTCTTAGTGTAATACTCATTCCCGTTCCTGCATTGGCGGACAGGAAAGAAGACATAGGAATATTGGTCAATAAGTTTTTAGAAGACATTTCCGACGAGTATGGCTCGAAGAAAAAAGAGATAGAAGCCAAAGCCGTTAAAATGCTCGAGGCACACCCTTGGTCAGGGAATATCCGGGAACTTAGGAATGTGATTGAAAGGCTGGTGATAATGGTCGGAGAAACTATCCGACCAGAGGATGTCAAAAAATACCTATGAAAAGGACGTTAGGTTCACGACGTTAGATTTAGGCATAAGTCTGGAATAAAGACCCTAAATAAAAGACGTCAGATACCGACCTTTGATCCTAAATCTTGTTCTCTGTCTTCTTGATTTCTTTCTTGCTGTACGTAGGGCAAGTGTAAGAACTGCACGAAGTGAGGAAGCCGATGAGGGCAATAACAGCTAAAACTCTTTTCATTTTCGATTGGGTTAATAGGAAACAAAATTAAGAATACCCCCTGCTTTTACAAATTCGACGTATGTTTTTGTCACTTTGGCGATAAAAACGGTCACTGGACCATCAGGTTGCAGCCCCGAACATCGCTATTGTCTGCCCGTCCAAGTACCTCAAAATGACCGTTCTGATGCAGTTTCCCTAAATCCTGGGTTTCAATAAATGCACAAGAATGAATATTTCCGAGGTCAATTACTTTGATGACCCCCGCAGTACGGTTTTCCAGACTAAATGGGTCGTTGACTTCCCGCAGCAATACCCTCATGGAGGTAGGGCATTGAAACAATCCGTCTCCCTTTGAGTATGCTTGCGAAAGGAGTTCTGTCATTCCATATTCCGAATGGATCCTTTCTACATGGAAGTTCTTGCAAAGAATTTCGTGAAGCTCTTCCCTTATGATCTCTTTCCTCCTCCCCTTCATGCCACCGGTCTCCATCACAATGCAGTGACTGAGGTCGAGGTCAAAGTTTTCCGCCAGGTCAAGGAGGGCAAAGGTCACGCCCAGCAAAAGCACCTTTCGGCCATCCTTTAATTTCTCCAGCTGTGAAGCCAGGCGATCCAGGTCATTCAGGTAAAAGTCTGAGGATGGCGACTTGCTGCGCTGAATAAAATGGTTGGCCATCGCCACAAGGGAAGAACCTGTGCGCTCCAGGTAGGACGGCAACAGGCACAACACATGGAACTCGTCCAGGGGGCCATAAACCCCTTCAAATATCTTCGTAGCATGTTCCAGATAAAAAGAATTGGACCTCACCGCATGCCTGCTTACTTCCTGGCCCGACGTACCACTGCTGGTGAAAATAACTTCCGGCTGCCAGTCACCCGTAGCCACCATGCTGGATCTAAACAGGGTTATGGGCAAGAAGGGTATTTCTGATGGAGAGCTGATCTCCTCAGGATTTACCCCGAGATAAGTGAGGTAATTATGATATACTTGACAATTCGTGGCCTGGTACCGAAACAGGTTTAAGGCAATTTTACCGAATGATTCTTCGTTTACCGGATATAAATCCCCCTCAAAACTTTCAAATGTCTGCAAGCGTGTACAATTTTACAGGTTGGTAAATGTATAATAAATGAAGCGGTTGATGAATTGGTTGGCGTTGTGCGGGATCGTGAGCCTCTTCGTGGCCTCGTGCGCTGAACCTCCGCAGTACTCCCCAATCCCAACCATCGAGTTCGATAACGTCATTTTCAAAGATATCTCCGACCCTTCTCTCCAGGACTCCCTCATCGTAACAGTCCGATTCAAAGATGGAGACGGCAATATGGGACTCGATGCCACGGAAACAGGAACTCCCTATAACGATAAATTCTACTTCGTCTTCGCTGACGGTACCTACATAACCTACAAGACCAAACGTACGAATCCTCACTACGACACGCTCCCGGCATTCGTGAAGCCTTACAATTGTATCAATTGGGATGTGAAGACGG
>JANYHW010000076.1 GCA_025358885.1 Cytophagales bacterium
AAACAATGCTGCCAACAGTGCGCCATCATTGAACGTAACAACCAACGGTACTGGCAATGCCGGAAATTTCTCCACCACAAACGCAGCCAATACCAACCCCGCATTGCAGGCAACTTCAAATGGCAATGCCACTGCTGTTGATGCTTTGCATACAGGTACTGGAAGTGCCGCTGGTTACTTCCACATTTCCAACGCAAGCAACACATTCAATGCCCTCCAGGCAAATACCAGCGGAACGGGAGCAGCAGCTGGATTTAGTGTCACAAATGCCAGCAATACATTCCCTGCTGTGATTGCCACAACCAATGGGACAGGGCCTGTTATGAATTTTAATCACACTGGATCTTCAGGAAATATAGCAGTGTTCATGTCAGGCAGCCCGACGTTAGTCAACGTAGCCCGCATAGACAAAGCAGGTAAAGGTTTTTTCAACGGTGGCACTCAAACAAGTGGTGCTGACGTTGCTGAAATGTTTGACATTGAAGGCTCTAGAGATAGCTATGAACCCGGTGATGTCCTGGTGATCTCAGAATCCACCGACCGCACCATGGAGAAATCCTCAGAAGCAAACTCTACGAAAGTTGCCGGAGTCTATGCAACCAAGCCTGGCGTCACCCTTTCAGAAAAAGGAATTGAAGAAAACATCGACGACCTGGTGCCCATGGGCGTGATCGGTGTCATCCCCACCAAAGTCTGCCTGGAAAATGGCCCCATCAAACGGGGTGACTTGCTCGTCACATCCTCCAGTCGAGGTCGAGCCATGAAGGCAATATCAGCAAAGGGAGATGGAATGTTTCCGGCGGGTGTCGTATTGGGCAAAGCCCTTGAAAACTATGATGGAACAGGCAAGGGCCTTATCAAGGTTTTAGTCAATGTGAAATAATGCGACCAACCATGAGAAAGCACTGGTTAGCATTTATTCTATTCTGCGCGGGTACCGCCCAGGCCCAGTTCGTCAAGAACACGGGCATCGTCCTGTTCAACACCGCCGACGTGACGGTGAACAGCGACTGGGACAACACCAACGCGAGCTTCATGAACAACGGCACGATCACCACATCGGACAACTGGACCTCCACGGGAGGTTACAGCCAGGCCGGTACAGGTGGATTCGTGCTTACCAATACTGCCACCATGCAGTTCAATCACGCCGGTCAGTATGTGGGCACACTCACAAAAAACGGAGCAGGCAATACGCAGATAAACAACCACGTCATTGTCAAAAACACCTTGACCCTGACCAGCGGTTTATTAACGATGACAGGCGTAAACGACACGATCGTAACCCTCGCAAATGCAATCATAAGTGGTGGTTCGCCTACTTCCTATGTCACTGGGAAAGTTTCTCGATATGGCAATGGGGATTTGTTCTTCCCCATCAGCTCGGGCGCAAACTATATGCCCATCACCCTCTACCAGGTGGCGGGGACCAACCCGCGTGTGACGGTTACCGTGCAGGCTGCCCCCGGTGGATACACCATCAATGGTGCAGGCAATTCGTTGATCCCCTTTCCCAATGTATGGAAGTCGGCTGTAGTCAGAGGGGATACAGCAACGTACGTTGAAGTTTCGTATCCTTCCGGACTTATCACCACTCCGGCGACCGCACTCATAGCACGCAGCGTCGATCCCACCCATTATGGAAGCATGGGTGTTCAGTCTGTAACCACAGCAGGTGGGATAACAAAAATCAAAAGTTATTCACAGGGTCTGCGGGGATTGTTTACCGTGGCGCAGGGTGTCTTGCTTCCCCTGGATGCGCCGGTTGCTGCTGCACCCTTTGCCACAACGTCGACCGGATTCACAGCCAACTGGGGAGCGGTCAACAATGCAACGGGATATCTGCTTGATGTATCGACGGATAATTTTGCGACTTTTTTGTCAGGGTATCAAAACCTGGCACTTGCCGGAACAAGCCAGGTAATCACGGGGCTCAGTCCTTTGATTTCCTACCAGTACCGGGTAAGGGCCACTGGCACGGCGCCCACTTCGTCAAACTCCAATGTGATCACGGCGACGACCGCTATCGGAGCACCGTTGGCCACTGCAGCGACCAGCATTGCGGCGGTAGGTTTTGTTGCCAACTGGAACCCTGTCACTGCTGCGACGGGATACCAGCTTGATATCTCCTCAGATAATTTTGCCACATTCATAAGTGGATATAATTCCAAAAGTGTGACGACCACATCAGAGTCGGTGACTGGCCTCAGCGTGGGTACGGCATACAAGTATCGTGTTCGTGCCACAACGTCAACGAGCACGTCGGCCAATTCCAATGTCATTGATGTAACGACACTTGCCAAACAGGATCAGACCATTTCATTCACGGCCATACCAGATAAATCGTTGGGTGATTCCGCGTTTGCTGTGACAGCCACCGCCACTTCTTCACTGCCAGTCAGTTTAACAACGGCATCCGACAAAATAACCATCGCGGGTGGTCAGGTTACATTGGTGAAAGCAGGTCGGGCAACCATCACTGCAACACAAGGAGGAAATGCAGTATACAATCCTGCACCTGCTGTGGACAGGAGTTTCTGCATCAAGCCTGCAAAACCTGCTGTAACGTTGTCCAATGCAAATTCTGAATCTCCCATACTTACTTCGAATGCAACCTCAGGCAACCAGTGGTATTTGAATGGTTCACCCATTGCAGGGGCAACGAATCCCACATTGAATGTTACCAGCGCCGGCGTTTACAAAGTGCAGGTGAAAATGGACGACTGCGTGAGCGACTTCTCTTCAGACGTTCCGATCATTGTGACCGGAGATAATTCCACCACTGCAGAAAAGATTGTCTTGTATCCCAATCCCGCGGAAGATTATATTCAGATAACAGGGATTGAAGGTGCCATAGCAGGAGCTCAGCTTATTGATGTGACCGGAAAGAATGCTGGTGTGGAACTAAATGAAAAGTCAGGGGTACTGAGCGCAAGTGTTCAGCACCTTCATGCGGGATTCTATGTGCTAAGAATACAGCAAGTCAATGCGGTGCACCAAATTAAATTTGTCAAGAAATAAGCCATGAAAAAAGCTGTAACGATATTGCTGAGGATCTGCCTGGGGGTAGTCCTGCCAATCATGCTCCTGGAGTTGAGTTCCTGTGGAGGAAAAGGGGGAGACCCAGCGCCTGCTACACCGTCAGCTCAGGATGGGGTGAAAACAAAGCTTCTCGCCAGTAACTGGGCACTTCAATCGGTCACAGTAGACGGAGTAGATCAAACTACTCTGTACAAAGGGCTGACGCTTAAGTTCAGCGCCAGCACGTACACGTCTACCAATGGAATGGCCGTCTGGCCCGCCTCGGGCTCCTGGACGTTTGGTTCAACGGATGGTACTTCTATCACCCGTGACGATGGACTGCCTGTCACACTGGATGTTACGGAAACTACGCTGAAACTGACACTCACTTGGTCGAAGACTACACTGGGAGGAGGAAGACTTGAGTCCATAAAAGGACTGCATGTTTTCAATATGGTGAAATGACCTTTCTTTAGGTGGTTAAAAGGCAAGGTTTTTTAACGATGCCTTTAATTTAACAGACAGTATTGAATCGGTCCGCGTCAGATCCAGCCATTGGCAATGCCCATCCGAACCAGTTCAACACTGTTTTTAGCCTGGGTTTTCTGCAACATGTTCCTACGATGGGTCTTAACCGTTTGGATGCTGAGAAACAATAAATCGCCAATCACTTTTTCCGCGTGACCTTGAGATGTAAGCCTCAATACTTCCAGTTCACGCGGCGAAAGTGGCATATTCTCAGAATGCAGGCTCCCCTCCAGCACCTTGACAAAATTCCCTTTTTGCATTACTTCGAACGAAAAATTCATAGCCTCGGTCTTCTTGTAGGGAGTTACATCTGTGGAACTGAAGAGTAAAACATAAGGCTTGCCGGTTTTGCTGATGGATAATGCATGGCAGTTTTGCAAAATCTGTTTGTAATTGCCGTCTTTGCACTTGAATCTTGCATCGAAGCTGAATCGCGCTGTCTTCTTCTCTTCCGGGCTCAGGTCGCTCCACGCGTTCTTCACTTTCAACACCACCCTTCCAAACTTGACCATGTCAATAGGGTGCACACGGCGATAGGTAAACCAAAGTCCTCCCTGCATGACTTCCTCTTTGGTGTAACCGGACAGTTCAAAGATGCTTTCACTTACGAACAGGTATCGGAGTCTTGCGTTATCGACAATGCGAACCGCCTGATTGGAGAATACCTGAAGTTTATTGATAAATGGATTGTCGAGGTAGTGATGCAGTGCTTCCTCCAGCATTTTCTCATCCTCCTCGCTGCGCGTGAGATTCATGATGGTCTCGTAATGTTCGGGCTTGAGCTCCATGGCTTTAAAATAATACTTTTCCGAGTGTTTACCACCAATCAGAAACTGACACTGATGAACAACTTCCATGCAATATTCTCACTGGTTGTGGCGAGGGCATTCGGGCCGTACCGGTAGAAGACCCCGCCTCCAAGTCCGTAATGAAGAATATTGACATACCTGATTCGGAGAATATTGGTGAGCATCAACCCACTTTCGAAATAACCTTTCTCCAATGTCTTAAAACTGATTTGCTGGTGTGCGGACGGATTCTGTAAACTTCCCCAACCGGAGTTTTGGACAAGGGTAAGCTCTGGTCTGAAATATTCACTCCTGGTGCCCGTCAGCCGTCCAAAGTTGTGCTGTAGAAACAGGTAAGTGTACCGGTCGGATACGAATTCATACAATCCCATAGTTTGAAAATAGTTGCTGATAAATACTCCTTGCGAAAAAGTATTTGGGTAGAGGGTACCTGTCGCGTTGAAAAGGAAAGGGTAGGGGATCTGACCCCAGGAGTAGCCACCGGTTAGCTGATAGGTTGTCTTGCCACCGGCCGGCCAGGTGATATGGTGATCAAATTTTGCTTCAACTTTAGTGAAATCATATTGGCCGTCCAAAAGGCCTGCGATGCTGCGGGAAGCGACCACGTGTATCTGGGGGTTGGCGATGTTAGTCACCACTTTGCTGTTGCCAATTTGGGTGTGTGATTCCTTGAAGGCATACCTCCATTGTAATCCAACGGAGGAGGCGATAAACTCACTGCTTATCCCGGTGGGATCGGTAGGTGGCTGATATCGATAGGCGTAAGTAGGATTTCGCCGCTGTTCCTGGAGAAAAAGTTGAACTTGCGAAAATGGAAACGGCCGGAATGAGAATTCACCCCGCAGTTGTTTAATTGAATCCATTCGAGCTGTCAACCAGCGTCTGAAGGAATCACCCCCGTTCAGGGCCGGTCCCTTGATGAAATCGGCATTGCCAGGTTCTGACACATCTTGCTGGTAGCTGACACGGAAGTAGGCTTCCTTCCTTGGAAGAACATTCACACGAAATGCTCCACCATATTTTGAAGCTTTATCATTAAAACCATATGCACCATAAGCCTCCAGGCTAAAAATTTTGGAAATGGACTCCCCGGTTTGCAAACCGAGCCCGAGACGGACTCCCTCGTATTGGTTGAAACGAATGAGGTTGTCGGTAGGGATATAGAAACTTCCCAATTTAAACTTTCCCACAAGAAACCCTTCACCAATTTTAAGCATCGCGTTGAAGGCCTTGAGTTTGCTGCTGACCGAGTCATACAGTTTGTAGGTGTTTACTTCCTTGCGCGACAGGGAATCGGGCCGATGGGAATTCCAGAATTCTTCCGGCTGGTGATTGGCCTTTGAATCGAAGGAAACATTAAGCAGATCAAAATCCCTTTTCTTAACCTCGACGCCAATTTGAATATTGGTGAGATAACTCCGACTGTAGTAATAAGGTTTAAGGTTACGGACCTTATATGCATGAAAAATCAATTCACTGTTGAGCACAACCGGGAACCAGTGGCCATCGCGCTTTTCATATTTTTGTTGGATACGTGATTCCATCAGCAAGTGTTCATCGGAAGGCCTTGCCAGGACATGTTCTATCGCATAACCATCGGTAGTGATGTAGAGCTGACCTTTTAATCCATTAAAACTTTTGCCTTGAAGAGGCTCAAAATCGATGACATAAATTGAATCAATACCGTGAAAGACTGTATCCATAAGGGTATAGTCATAGCGTAGAAGGGCTCCTGTTCCGATGGGGTTAAGATAATCCATTCCCATGAGGGAGATCACCTCCCTATAGAATCCAAACGGCTGGAAATCTGTGGCAAGAAATGCAAAGAATGGATCCCTTATTCCCGAAAATCGATTGCCAAGGACAATTTCCTTGTTACGGTTGGGGCGCTCATATTTTCTCTCCGTAAAACTCTCGCTCACAAACGCGAGATTATTGTCAACGAATTTCTTTATTTTAACTGAGTCCTTTCCTGTTTTGGAATAACTTCCTACGGGCAGTATGGCGCAGGAGAGTTTGTTATAGGAGTTGTAGATAAATGATGGCAGGTTTTCCGGATCATTCTGTTGGCGGTTGGCAATGACTTGCCTCATAATCCTCAACGCGGGGTTGTTGCCCGGCCGCACGATAACTTCATTTAACTCTGTAGATTTCTCTTTTAATAATATGGTGACGGCCTGGCTGCCGGAGGGAGTGAAACTGTAGGACTCAAATCCAACATACCTGAATTCTATTGTGTGCCCGGGCTTGCAGTGGATACTAAATCGACCTTCAATATCCGACGCAACGCCCTGATGCGTCTCCAGGACAACGACATTAACAAATGGTAATGGTGCCCTGGTTTTTTCATGCAGCACAACTCCAGATACCTGGAGCTGAGCAAAAGCAGGAAGAGCCACCAGCAAGGCGGCCAGAGAAATGATTCCTTGTCGCATTTCAACATTCAACTTGCAACTCAAAGTACAAGTTGCATTTACAAGAGGGAATTCTAGGATACTTGTTGTTCAAGCATCCTCACCACCGTCACGGCCGCTTCCTCACCCTTATTTCCATAGGTTCCACCAGCCCGTTCAAGCGCCTGCTTTTTATTGAGGGTGGTGAGCACCCCAAAGGCAACTGGCTTGTTTGTTTTAAGCCCCACCTTCATGATCCCATGGGCAACGGCCTGGCAGATGTAATCAAAATGAGGTGTCTCACCCTTTATCACACAGCCAAGACATATTACGGCATCAATGCTTTTCTCCTCAGCCATCCGCTGGGCACCCAACGGCAATTCGAAACTGCCAGGCACGTTCTTCCTGATGATGTGGCTTTTCTTCACACCCATTGACTGAAGGGCATTGCTGGAGCCTTCAAATAAAGCTTCGGTAATGTCTTCATTCCATTTGGCTACCACGATGGCGAATTTTTTGCCGGATAGCTTGTGCTTGCTTTTTGAAGAAACTGAGGAGAGAATGCCGGCCATAATTGTCTGGTAATAAAAAAGGGACAGAATCTCTGTCCCTCAAATTTAGTAGAAAGTCAATTAGGAATTACCTTCCAGTTTTGCCTTGTATTTCCGGGCATTCTGGAATTCAGTGCTTTCCCAATATTCATCAATAACACGTTGGTAGGCTTTGATGGCTTTATCATTTTGGTTCGATTTGGTAAAAGCCAAGGCAGCCTTCATCAGATAGGACGGTGTAAAATATTTGTTTGGTTTATGATCCGCTGCCTTGCTGTAAAATCCTGCAGCCTCTTCATATTTCTTTAATTCCATATTCGCGTCACCCATCAGGCTGTAGGCGCGCGCCTGTACAATCTGATCATTGGATGAAAAATCTTCCAGGTAAAATATGGCCAGCTGAAATTTGCCCTGCTTCAGGCAGACCGCCCCCGCGTAAAAGTTGGCAAGGTTGCCGGCATCTGTCCAGGAATAATCTTCGATAATTTGTTTGAACCCAAGGTTGTTTCCATCTCCATTGATGGCCAGGTCGAGGCTGTCGGCCTCAAAGTAACGGACCGCCTGAAACATTTCTTTCTGGGCCAGGTCATCCTGGGCGCCGTTCCAATAACGAAATCCAAAATAGCCGGCCACCACCAGGGCAATAACTCCGACAACGCCAAATACGATTTTAGGATTCTGCTCAATCCAATGCTCCGCACCTTCAACCTTTTCGGCCAGTACCTCTGCGTTCTCAAGCAAATCCTTTTTTTCTTCGTTTTTTGCCATGATATCTTAAAAATAAACCCCAACCCTGATAGCTATCGGGATCGGGGTGCAAAACTAAATATTCGGCCCCATTAAACAAACCCACAAACCCCCAAGGGTTATCCGGATTAATCGGCGACAAAGGGGTAATCGGCCTGAACATAAATGTCCGTAAGGGCCTCCTTGGGATCAGGGAAGTTGGACTCCTCTGCAAACTTCACACTCTCCTCGACTTGGCCGTGAACCCTGTTCTCAATCACCTCAAGTTCTTTTTCAGTAGCAAACTTCTTGTCCAGTATCGTTTGCTTCACCACCTCTACAGGGTCGCGTTGCTTGTATTCATCTACCTCTTCCTTGGTGCGGTATTTCTGAGGGTCCGACATGGAGTGTCCCTTATAGCGGTAAGTGCGGAACTCCAGTAAGGTTGGTCCCTCACCGCTACGTGCACGTTCGGCCGCCTTTGCCACTGCAACATGCACTGCCTCGACACTCATGGCATCGACGGGTTCGGAAGGCATATCATAAGCATCGCCAAGCGTATAGAGTTCCGTGACATTCGAAGTCCTCTTCACCGAGGTACCCATGGCGTAGCCGTTGTTTTCAATTACAAAGATCACAGGAAGCTTCCATAGCATAGCCAGGTTGAGTGTCTCATGAAAGGCGCCCTGACGCACCGCTCCGTCTCCCATATGGCAGATGCAAAGGTTCTTGGTTTTGTTGTACTTCTCCGCAAAAGCAATCCCTGCTCCCAAGGGAATCTGACCCCCGACAATACCATGACCGCCAAAAAAATTCTTCGACTTATCAAAGATATGCATGGAGCCGCCTTTGCCTTTGGTGATGCCTGTCTCCTTGCCGTAAAGTTCTGCCATCACCTGGTTCGGACTCGTGCCCAGTCCGAGGGGATGAGCATGATCGCGGTAAGCAGTAATCCACTTGTCATCTTTGGTTAGGGCCGTAATCGCACCGGCCGCACAGGCCTCCTGGCCAATGTACAGGTGGCAAAATCCGCGGATCTTTTGCATGCCATATAATTGGCCAGCCTTGTCTTCGAACTTCCGCATCAGGTACATCATTTCATACCAGCGCAGGTAGGTCTCTTTCGAAAATTCGGTTTTATCTTTTGCGCTCTTTGGCTTGGCTTGGGCGGTGGTAGACATATCAGTTACTTTTGAATCGGATTGCGAAAATAGCCCTGAATTCCTCAATTCCCAACAAAGATTTGACCGAATCACCATAAAGGCCCCATGCGACTGGAAAAATTACATTTGACGAATTTTAAGAACTATGCGTCGGCGGAGGTGGCATTTCGCGGCAACATCCATTGTTTGCTTGGGAGCAATGGGAGTGGCAAGACCAACTTGCTTGACGCTATCCACTATTTATCGATGACACGTGGCTCTGTCCACGCCCATGACCCCTCGACTATAAGACTGGGTGAGAATCATTTTTCCATTCGTGGGGTCTTTGACAAAGGGGGCAAGCAATCCGAGGTGACGTGCTCATTTGTTCCACCACGCAAGAAAATGGTTGTGGAAAATGGCAAAGAGTACCAGCGGTTTTCTGAACACATTGGCAAGTACCCGCTCGTAGTGGTGGCACCAAATGATATGGAAGTTATAGCCAGCGGGGCAGAAGCGAGGCGGAGTTTTTTCGATACCCTCCTGTCGCAGATCGACACGGAGTATTTGAGACACCTGATTGTTTATCAATCACAACTTCGCCAACGCAACAGTTTACTGCGGATTTTTGCTGAGGGGGGTACGCGTGATCCAGATTTGATAGCGACCTATGATGAAAAGATTGTAACGTCCGGACGGTTCCTGTTCGGAATTAGAAAGGAGTTCATTCAAACTTTTCTGGCAGATGTACAAGAGCGATATGCCTTTCTTACTAAAGGAAGTCGTGAGGCAGCGGGTATTGACTATCAATCGGAACTGGGGCTGATTGATTTCAAGGCGGCGCTCTATTCCCGCCTGGACCAGGACATTCTGCTAGGAAGAACGACGGTGGGCATTCACCGCGATGATTTCTTATTTACGCTGGATGGCAAGGAATTGAAACGGTTTGGCTCCCAGGGTCAGCAAAAATCATTTCTAATCGCCATGAAACTGGCCGAGTTCGATTGCCTCACACGCAAATCCGGAGATAAGCCGATGCTGTTGCTGGATGATATTTTTGACAAGCTGGATGATGCCAGGATCCATCAGTTAATTGAACTTATGTCGCAAGGAGGATTTGGTCAGGTTTTTATTACCGATGCACGCCCGGAGCGAAGCCTCGACATTCTCAAGAAGGCAGGGCTGAAGTCACAGAATTTTTTCGTGGAGGAGGGAAGGGTGGTTGAAGCAGAGGGCTTTGTTTAGGATTTGGTGATCTTGTGATTTTCCCCCAGTGCTTCCGCAAGTTTGCCGTTCGAGACATTATATATCTTTACGTTATGGCGAAGCCACCCCGCACGACCCTCCACATAAGTCAGGCCATCCAGGAACTGCTCAAATCCCAACATCTAAAGCCAAAATTTGACGAAGCCAATGTTGTGGCTTCCTGGGAAAGAATAGTGGGAGCTGCGATCGCCAAAAGGACCAAAAAGGTCTATGTCCGCAACAAAGTGCTCTTTGTAGAATTGCAATCCCCATCGCTCAAACACGATATGGGCTACCACAAGGGCGCCATGCTGGAGCTTTTCAAAAAGGAGTTTGGAGAGGGTGTGGTGACGGAAATAGTCTTTATGTGAATTTTGTCCTGAAAAGGCGCTAATTATGGAGAAAGCGTAATTTCCGCAGGCCGCTTGTCTATCACAAAAAAGCAATTAATTTTGCACTCCTGTTTTTGGAAAAGGGTGTTTTGGGAGGGGTGAGAAATGTATTTCCTTAAACAGGGCGTTCTACGAAATATCAATGCGGTTTCACACTGAGCTTGTTGGCTGAGGGCCCGATACGATCGGAAAATCGTGTGAAGAATATCGGGGGGATACTCAAGCGGCCAACGAGGACAGACTGTAAATCTGTTGACTTATGTCTTCACAGGTTCGAATCCTGTTCCCCCCACCATCCATTTGGTGATTGGGTGATTTGATGATTGGGTGATTTAGATCGCAAAATCAAAAAATAGGCAAATCAACAGATGAGTCTGCGGGAGTAGCTCAGTTGGTAGAGCGATAGCCTTCCAAGCTATAGGTCGCGAGTTCGAACCTCGTTTCCCGCTCAGCGCCATTTGGCGATTGCGAGCTGCCGTTGTAGCTCAGTGGTAGAGCACTTCCTTGGTAAGGAAGAGGTCGACAGTTCAATCCTGTTCAACGGCTCTTACCAGCCTGACCCTTAATCAATGGGTCGAATGAAAAGAAAATTTATCCTGGCATACGGCCGGGGTTGCTTTGAAATGATAATGAAATGAAATCTGACGATTGCCGATGGGTAGCGACCATCACTAAGGCGGCCAGAATTTCTATTGCCACGGGGCAAACGAATAACCCTTATTCGAAAGGCTTACTATGTTTGGGGTGTATGCTTCTCAGCCGGAGAAGCCTTGAATTGTACTTATTTTTAATCAATTATACACTTTTAAACATTTAACAGGGATTTTCAAATATGGCAAAAGAAACATTTGATCGTTCGAAGCCTCACGTCAACGTAGGTACCATCGGTCACGTCGACCACGGCAAGACTACATTGACAGCGGCAATCACCTTGGTGCTTTCAAAAAAAGGATTGGCGTCGATAAGAGACTTCTCTTCAATCGACAATGCTCCTGAAGAAAAAGAACGTGGTATCACCATCAACACCTCACACGTTGAGTACTCGACAGAAAAACGTCACTATGCGCACGTAGACTGCCCGGGCCACGCTGACTATGTAAAAAACATGGTAACAGGGGCTGCCCAAATGGACGGTGCTATTCTCGTGGTAGCTGCTACAGACGGTCCGATGCCCCAGACACGTGAGCACATCCTGCTGGCCCGCCAGGTGGGTGTTCCTGCCCTCGTGGTATTCATGAACAAGGTTGACCTCGTTGACGACGCCGAGTTGCTCGACCTGGTTGAAATGGAAATCCGCGAGCTCCTCTCTTCTTACAACTTCCCTGGCGACACTATGCCGGTGATCCGTGGCTCAGCGCTTGGCGCACTTAATGGTGAAGCAAAATGGGTAGAGAAAATTGACGAACTCATGAAGGCAGTGGATGATTTCATCCCGATGCCGGTTCGTGCCATCGACAAGGACTTCCTGATGCCTGTAGAAGACGTGTTCTCGATCACTGGTCGCGGAACGGTGGCCACAGGTCGTATCGAACGCGGTGTGATCAAGACAGGAGACTCCGTGCAGATTCTTGGAATGGGTGCCGAAAACCTTACGTCTACCATCACAGGTGTTGAAATGTTCCGCAAGATCCTCGATCGCGGTGAAGCAGGAGACAACGTAGGTCTTCTCCTCCGTGGTATTGAGAAAACGGACATCTGCCGTGGTATGGTTATTTGTAAGCCTGGTACAGTAACTCCCCACGCCAAGTTCAAGGCTGAGGTGTATGTATTGAGCAAGGAAGAAGGTGGACGTCACACCCCTTTCTTTAACAAGTACCGGCCCCAGTTTTTCTTCCGTACCACCGACGTAACGGGGGAAATCATGCTGCCTACCGGTGTTGAAATGGTGATGCCTGGCGACAACGTGTCAATTGAAGTTCAGTTGATTAACAAGATCGCCATGGAAAAAGGACTTCGCTTCGCTATCCGTGAAGGAGGTCGTACGGTTGGTTCAGGTCAGGTAACTGAAATTCTGGACTAAATGGAACAATTGCTTAGCGAAAAAAGCTTTCACAAAGGCAGCTAAGCATCTGATATTCAATACAGAGCGTTTCCTGGAAATTTCCAGGAAACGCTTTTGTTTTGAAGCCATTTGTTCTACATTTGCAGTCCTTTTGGATTTAGGGTACAGGAAGGGTCAAAAGGGCTCTCAGCAAAGAATGGAAGTGACCAAACGGGTGTAGCTCAATTGGTAGAGTAGCGGTCTCCAAAACCGTTGGCTGGGAGTTCGAGTCTCTCCACCCGTGCAATCAAGCAGGAATGCTTGAGGGCCGAATGAGTCGAAATAGGTCAGGCTGGGAGCCTGCCTGCCGGTAGGCGGGTTCGAGTCTCTCCACCGTGCGAAAAAGCGAATGAATAGCCCCAAAAGGGCCATTCGAAGAAATTGGAAAATGGAAAACGTAAAGAATTACATCTTAGACTCAATTGAGGAGGTACGCAACAAGGTCTCCTGGCCGAAGTTCAGCGAATTGCAAAGCAGTGCCATTTTGGTTCTGGTGGCCTCGTTGATTTTCGCTTTGGTTATTGGTGTTATTGATTTGGGTTTTAAGAACGCGTTGGCCTGGTTCTACCGGGAGTTTTAAGTCAGCAAGGAA
>JANYHW010000088.1 GCA_025358885.1 Cytophagales bacterium
CAGCTGCCTCCGCTTCCGGGCCCATGTCTATGCAAAACCAGGATCCGGGTGGGCATTGGGGTGGCGTGTAACTTGCAACACCAATCAGGGCGCCAATCACAGCGCCGGTGCCAGCGCCATAAGCCATACCCCGTCCTATACTCCCCTTCCGACGAATCTTAATCGAACTGACTTCCGACAACTTCAACTGTCTGTTCCCAAACTGTTTACCAAGCAGGCCAAGTGAATCGCCACTGGCGTAAAGCAATTCTCCTTTGGTCACCTGCCCGGTGACAAGTTTTACTTTTACTACATACCGCTTTTGGGCATTGGCCCCGTGCAAAAGTGTAAGCATCAGAAAGAACAAAACAAGCAGAAATAAGAGTGTGTGCCTTTTCATATGTGATGTGTTTGATGAACCAAAAATACCGGAACAACCCGGTTGCGGGATTCCAATCTCCGCCTTCCCATTGTCTCATTTCATCACGGAATGCAGATTGCGGGGCCCCATGCGGTCCATAGTTGCATTTATTGCAAAACATTAGCATTTTAGTATACCGCAGTAAAGAAAAACTGCCCCGAATGCAAATACCCCCTTCGAGCATTCAATCCAATTTTCTTGAACAGATCAAGAAGAGTCTGCCAAAGAATATCTCTCTGGCCGATGAACTTGCCGAGCAGTTGAACATTAGCCGCGATAGCGCTTATCGTCGGATTCGTGGCGAAACAATCTTGTCCCTGGATGAGATCAGCACACTCGCCGGCCACTTCAAAGTGTCTGTTGACTCCTTTTTGTCCACTGCCCCTGACCTGGTCACATTCCAATTAAAAGCCACCAACCGTAAAGAATTCACATTTGAAAAATGGATGAGTTCCATTCTGGAGAACCTGGACTTGATCGGGTCTTTTCCTGACGATGAGAAGGAACTGATACACGATTCAAAAGACCTGTCTGTATTTCACTACTTCCAGTTCCCACGCCTCTCGGCATTCAAGCTTTATTTTTGGATGAAATCTTTTTCCGACGAGTTGAAGAACGTTTCGGGAAAATATGATCAAACGAAAGTGCCCAGGCACATGTTGGCGATGGGAGAAAAGATCTGGGAAAGGTATTCAAAGATCACCAGTACAGAGATCATCCGTGCCGAGATGATCACCGTCACCTTGCGTCAGATTGAGTACTTGTATGATTCGGGGTTGTTTATGGACACACAAGACGCCATGAACTTGTGCGATGATTGCATCGCCTTGACCAACCATCTTCAGCACCAGGCACAACTGGGTATAAAGGCAACCTACGGAAGTGGTGACGGTGGGGCAAAATTAACATTGTATGTCAATGACCTCCTTATTGGAAGCAATACCATCCTGTTTAAATTAGGCGACAAGCGTATCACTTATTTTACCCCCAATAATTTTGATCTGTTGATGACCACCCATACAGGTTTCTGTCAATTTACTGAGGACCACATGCAAAACCTCATTGAGCATTCAGTGCTGATAAGCATGACCGCTGAAAAAGAGCGAAACAAGTTCTTCAATATGATTTGTAAGTCAGCCCTGGACCTAAAGGCCAGAATTTTATAGCTCAGGCGGGGACCAAATCGATAGCTTCGCGGAGCAATTGCTCTCGGTCGATGGGGACTACACCCACATGCTGGCATACCAATCCGCCACCCAAATTAGAAAGGGCAGCAATGGATTCGGCATCCAGGTGAAGCGCGACACACAGCGCGGCAATGCTGATTACCGTATCTCCGGCTCCTGATACATCTGCAATTTCTCGTTTATGTGCAGGCAGTTGGAGCTTCTGATGCTGGTAGTCAATAAATATCCCATGCTCTGATAACGTCAGCATTACGCCATCAACATCCAACTTTTCTTTCGCCAGTTCAACGGCATGGTCAACGGAATGCGGGTCATTGCCATCAATATCTATCTTCAGTCCTTCCCTCAATTCTTTTAAGTTCGGCTTGAAAAGGGTGATGTGATGGTAATTGTGGAAATTTCTTTTCTTTGGATCCACCACCACAGGTATTCCTTTTGCCTTTGCCATCTTCACGGTAGCCTCAATCAGGTGCGGGGTAATTACTCCTTTGTCATAGTCCTCAAAAATGATCACGTCACAATCCGGCATGAGTTTCTGAATGCGGTCGAGCAATTGGCTTTCCTCCTTTGCAGAGGCAAATACATCCGACTCCTCATCAATCCGTACCACATGTTGATGGGCAGCAATAACGCGCGCCTTCACTGTTGTGGGTCGCCCCTGTGTTGTCACAATGCCCTCCTTGCTCATCCCCTTTTCATCCAACAGATGAAGTAGCCTTGTGCCATTCTGGTCTTGTCCCGCCAAAGCACAAAGTATCGGGCGGGCCCCCAACGCCAACACGTTCAAGCCCACATTGGCAGCTCCACCTAACCGGTAATCTCTTTGTATTACCGTGATGATCGGGACAGGAGCCTCGGGTGAAATTCGTTCAACGGAACCCCATATATATGCATCGATCATCACATCTCCGATGATCAGGACGTTGAGGTCTTTGAACCGGGAGAATATGTCAGGCCACGACTGCACGTTGAGCTTGATTTTGTTTTAATCCCGAAAGGGTTTCCTTGATTCTTTTCAAAGCCTCCTTCAAATCATTTTCTGAGGCCGCATATGAGATACGTACACAATTCGGATCACCAAACGCCCCACCGGGTACCAGCGACACATGTGCCTTGTCAAGTAAATACAGACAGAGGTCATCACTATCTTTGATGGTGTGCTGGCCGTCAGATTTTCCGAAATAAGAACTTACGTCCGGGAAGAAATAAAATGCCCCTTGTGGATAGTTTGCTTTCACGCCCGGGATTTCCTTTAACAGTGCATATACAATTTCACGTCGCTTGCGATACTCCTCTACCATTTTCAAAGTTGGGGCGATATCACCCGTAATGGCTGCGAAGGCTGCCCGTTGGGAAATCGAACTGTTAGCCGAGGTGAGTTGTCCTTGCATTTTGTTTGCACCGTCCGCGATCCATTTGGGCGCCGCGATGTAACCTACGCGCCAGCCGGTCATGGCATACCCTTTGGCAAAACCATTCACGGTGATGGTGCGGTCAAACATTCCCGGCAGGGACGCAATGCTAAGTTGGTCTCCGCTAAAATTGATGTGCTCGTAAATTTCGTCGGCAATGATGAGCAGGTCTTTGTGTTTAAGCACTACCGCAGCAATATCCTGAAGTTCTTTCTTCGAAAAAACAGATCCGGTTGGATTGCAAGGTGAAGAAAAAATGACCGCCCTTGTCTTGGGACCGATCACTTTCTCGAGCTGGGCCGCCGTTACTTTAAAATCATTCTCAATGCTGCCATTCACCATGACAGGCTTTCCTTCCGTAAGGCGGACAATGGCATCATAACTAACCCAATACGGCGAAAACACCACCACTTCGTCACCCGGATTGATCAGTGAAAACATGACATTGGCAATGGACTGCTTTGCACCATTGGACACAACTATATTTTCTGCCTTGTAGGGAACATTATTTTCCTTTTGATACTTGGCTGCAATTGCCTCACGAAGGTCTTGATAACCTGCTACAGGCGGGTAGGCAAAATACTTCCCGTCGTCTATTGCCTTCTTGGCGGCTTCACAAATGTGCGCTGGCGTCTTGAAGTCCGGCTCGCCCAGGCTCAGGTTGATGACATCAATCCCCCTGGACTTGTACTCGCGGGCCTTTGCCGCCATGGCCAGGGTGGCGGATTCCTCGATTGATTCGATACGGTTGGAAAGACGATTCATACAAATAATGTGTTGACAATAGTCATAACAAAGAACGGAATTAATATTCGAAGTTGCCGGCTTAGGCCAGCATAAATTCAGTCCCTGGTAGATCGATTGAACACCCTCTAAATGGATTCTGCTGCCATCCGGGGAACATTGCCAGTCGCGATGTCTTTCAGCGTCCATAAAAGAAAGGAAATACGTGCCTCAGACCGGGGCAGGAAAAAGGCTGTATTAACTAAGTATTAACTAAACAGAATTCTTGCCGTAATACTCCTTCCCAGGGTAATCTCATCGGCATATTCAAGGTCTCCCCCCATAGGTATGCCACGGGCGATGGAAGTAATTTTCACGGGATAATCTTTCAACTTTCGGTGGATGTAAAATGCTGTGGTGTCACCCTCAAGGGTCGGGCTAAGTGCGAGAATAATCTCCTTGATTTCTCCCGATGGATTGCCGACGCGCGCC
>JANYHW010000097.1 GCA_025358885.1 Cytophagales bacterium
TATCCTACCGGGCCCGGGCTCGGTATCCACGAAATGGGAACCGCCAGAATGGGGAAAGACCCGAAGACTTCTGTCTTGAACAAATTCAACCAGATGCATGCTTGCAAGAATGTATTTGTCACTGACGGATCATTTATGGTCTCAGCGGCCTGCGTGAATCCTTCCTTGTCGTATATGGCATTCACTGCTCGTGCTGTGGACTATGCTGTCAAAGAGTCGAAGAAAGGAAATATCTAATCATTTAATAGAATCATTATGGACAGGAGAGAAGCATTACAACGGGCCGGACTCGTGCTGGGCTATGCCATATCTGCGCCCGTGTTGGCTGGCATTATGAACGGATGCAAGGCTGCTCCGGAACTAACCTATAAGCCGGTGTTCTTCACTGAAGACCAGGCGAGAATAGTAGGTGAGGTGGCCGAAATCATTATCCCCAAGACGGATACACCAGGAGCAAAAGATGTCGGTGTGCCTCCGTTTATGGACAAACTGATCAAAGAATGTTATAAGAAAGAAGACCAGGATCGTTTCATTGCGGGGTTAACCGCCTTTGATGAGGAGGCTAAGAAAGCCTATGGTGATTCGTTCATCGATCTTGATCATGCCAAGCAGGAAGAGCATGTGAAGAAGACTCATGATGCAGCCTTGGATGCTACAAAGAAGGGTGAGATGAAAGAGCGCCCATTTATCCTGATGGCAAAGGAATTGACCGTTGTTGGTTTCTTTACTTCAGAGCCGGGTGCTACCCAGGTGCTGCAGTATGAAGCAGTACCTGGCGCGTATCATGGATGTGTGCCACTGGCGCAAGTAGGCAAGACCTGGGCGACGAGCTAATTATTTTAGTGGTGATGCCCGGGTGCGCCGACTACAATTGTGCGCCGGCTCGCCTTTGAAAATAAGGTTTGAACACGGTCTTGTCCAGGACCAGAAATGCGAGGACAAGATTCAGTCCGACAAGAATGTTAATCATCAGCTTTCCATTAACGGCAATGGCAGGCAGTGATTCCTGTAGGTATTTTTGTGCAGGAAGGGTTTCTGGCAATGAAAGGGAGCCTTTGAACTGATCAAATACTCCTGCACCCAGCAGCACCAACAGCATAACGGTGGCAACAGTAACCCCCATCAAAAGCAGCAATCCGTTCTTCGGCGACAGGCTGGAAGAAAGTGAAGTCTTGTTGAGGTTCACCATTACCCGGTTCACAAAAGTAGTCGAGGGTGATTCCAGTTTACTGGAAGCCAGCACACGGTGTACCAGGCGCAATTCATCCAACCGGGCCTTGAGGGCATGTGAGGACTCGAGCTGCGTCTTCAGCAGGGCAAGCTTGGAAGGGTCCAGTTTTCCATCCAGGTAATCCAGCAATTGATCATCCAGAACTTTGGTGAATTTTTCCATGACTATAAAGTTAATGCTTCTTCATTTAATATTTTCTTGAGTTCGTCGGCCAGTCGCTGCCGGGCCCGATGTATCCTCACCTTCAGGGTATTCATGTTCTGCCCCATCATTTCGGCCACCTCTTCCAGTGAAAATTCCTTGATATAGTATAACTGAATCGCCAGGCGATCTACTTCATTCAGGTGGTCCATAGCCTTGGATACGAAGGCTTTTTTGTCCTCCCGTTCAAGCGAATCTTCTTGTTCATCTGCGCGATCGTGGCTTTCAATCCCGGACAGCGGGATGCGTTTCTTGCGCTTGTAACTGACAGCCGTATTGAACACAATCCTGTAAAGCCATGTGGAAAACCGCGCCTGCCGGTTAAAATCCTTCAGGTAGTGAAAGGCCTTGATGAAGCCATCCTGTGCGGCTTCTTCTGCTTCACCCCGGTTTTCCAGGATCTTTACAGCAATGGTAAATGCATAGCTTTTGTAATGGTCAACAAGCCGGGCATAGGAATCCTGCTTACCGCCCAGTACCTGGTCGATCAATTCGTTCTCTTCCTGCAGTGAAATCACGGCCTTTGGACGCTTGGATTGGAGTTGAAGTTACAGCTTCGGGAGATTATATTGGTGATCGAGCGATTGTTGAGGTGATGACTGGCGTGAAAATACTTTTGAAGCACCTGTAACCAGGCACCACCATACCGGCGTCAAAGGGGCATAATCAATAAAAAAAATCATTATGGACTCAGATATGGTTATTGTTCCCGTTTTGGGTGTTTTGCTCCCGATCATTATTACCCTGGGAGCTTTTATAATGGTCGTTTACTTGCGCAAATTCCAGAATGTGGAACGCATGATGATCATTGAAAAAGGATTGTCTCCGGATATGTTTAAATCTGTTGGCACAGCACCGACCACCGTACGATGGGCACTCCTTCTTATTGGTGTAGGTATTGGCTTCCTCATGGGGTATTGGCTCGACCGCAGCTTCGACATGGAAGAAGTGGGCTACTTCTCGATGCTTTTTATCTTCGGAGGCCTTGGATTGGGACTTGCCTATTTTGTTGAGGAAAAGAAAAACAAGAAATAATAAGGTGTTAGGTGTTTACGTGTTCAGGTTGTTAGTCACCTAAACATGTAAGCATCTCAGCACGTATAAATTTTCAAAATAGCCACTGAATGAGGGTCAGCGATAAGATCGTGATAATGACCAGGCAACAGAGGTTCAGAAGAATTCCGGTTTTGATCATGTCTTTCATCCGGATGTACCCGCTGGCAAACAGCACAGCATTGGGTGGAGTTGATATCGGCATCATGAAAGCACAACTGGCAGCGTAGGTCACCGGCATGGCAAGCCAGATCGGGTTGATGTGAAAACCATCCGCCACTCCAAAGACCACCGGGACAAAAATCGTTACCAGGGCCACATTGCTCATCAGTTCGGTGAGTCCCATGGAAATGGCGGTAAGGGAAAAGATGAGCACGTTGCTGTTGATCCCTTGTTGCTGGGAGAAATGGTTTCCAACTATTTGAACCAGGCCTGATTTCTCCATACCATCGGCGAGGCAAAGTCCACCGCCAAAAAGCAATAGTATTCCCCAGGGCAGTTCCTTCATGTCGCTCCAATCAAGGAGGAATTTTTGCTCTTTTAAATTCACAGGCATCAGGAACATCAGCATTCCTCCGGCCATGGCGATGGTGGTATCGTCCAGCAGGTTCTTGCCAATGAGTATATTCATGTTCTGCCGGAAAATCCAGAAGAAGCAGGTGATGGAAAAAACAGCCAACACCATTTTTTCTTCCTTCGAAAGTTTCCCCAAGTCGCTAAGCTTCCTGTGAATCAATTCGCGGGATCCTTCGATGGATGGAAGATGGTTCCTGAATAGAAGGCGTGTGATGATGAAGTAGCATGATGCCAGGGCCATGAGCATGAGCGGGATGCCCACCATCATCCACCGCGTAAAACTAACGTCGAGATTATAGAACCGTTTCATAAAACCTACCATCACAACGTTCGGCGGTGTTCCGATGATGGTGGCCATTCCTCCTATGCTCGCTGCATAGGCGATGGCCAGCATCAATCCGGTGGCAAATTTTTTGAATCGGGGATCATCAGCCTGACCCGTCTCGGTGGCCAATAGGGAAGTAACGGAAGCCGCAATGGGCAACATCATGATGGCCGTGGCGGTATTGCTGATCCACATGCTGATCAGCGCCGTAGAAAGCATGAAACCTAGTATAATGCCATTGCCACTGGTCCCGGTGAGACGAATGAGGCTAAGGGCTATGCGTTGATGAAGTTTATGTCGCTCGAGGCCAAGGGCGAGGATGAATCCGCCCATGAACAAAAATATTACCGGATCGCCATAGGGTGCCGAAGCTTCCCTCACGGTGGAAACACCAAGCAAGGGGAATACGATCATGGGCAATAGGGCACTTACCGGTATTGGCATCGCCTCCGTTGCCCACCAGGTCACCATCCAGGCGCCGAGGGCCAGCACCACGATGCTTTTTTCTGAAAGCAGGCCTGGGCTCACCAGAAAATACACGAGGCAAAATAGCGCTGGGCCGACGACCAGTCCAAGGAGTTTGGTTTTTTGCAAAAGGTTGCTCACAGCAATTAGTTTAACAGCAATATAGCCGATCTGCCATGCTGTGCAAATAGAAATGTAGGAAGGTGGTCCTCCGACACCTTATCCAGCCATCAATTCTTTCGCATTGGCACGCGCCACATTCGAAGGCTTGGCACCACCAATCATCTTGGCGATTTCTTCCACTCGTTCATCCTTTTCCAGAATCTTTATTTCGCTGGTGGTCTTCTTGCTGGAGCTATCTTTGAACACAAGGAAATGACGATCACCCCTTGCGGCAATTTGAGGGAGATGGGAGATAGCAATCAATTGATGCCGTTGAGCCATAGACTTCATCATGGTTCCCAATTGCATCGCAATTTCTCCTGAGACCCCTGTATCAATTTCATCGAGGACCAGCGTAGGGAGGGCAGTTTTTTCGGCCATAACATATTTAACGCAAAACATAAGCCTTGAAAATTCTCCTCCGGAGGCAACATCCTCCAGAGGTCGGGGGGCCATCCCTTTGTTGGCGCTGAATAGGATTTCGATAAGATCAACTCCAAATGCCCCAGGTTCAATTGTTTTCTTGTCGAACTGAAGTACGGCTTCCGGTATCCCCAGGTCGCGTAATAACTTTACCAGCTGTTTTGACAGGGGAAGCAATGCTTTTTCCCGGCTAGCGCTAAGCTTTTCTGCCAATGACTGCAATTCTTTGTTGGCGGCAGCGAGTTTGTTCTTTGTATCAGCCAATGTGGCATCCAGGTTGATGGTTTTATCTGATTGTTGTTCAAGACTTTCCTGCAGCCCCAATAACTCTTTAATGGAGTGCATACGGTGTTTCTGCAACAAAGTGTAAATGAGGTCCAGTCTTTCCTGAATTCGTTTGGCCTTCTTTGGGTCAAACTCAATCTGCTCTTCTTCACGCTCCAGTTCACTTACGATGTCATTAAGTTCTATTCGCAGACTATCAAGACGATGAATGAGTTGCTCATAGGTTTGAGAGTAAGCACGCAAGGGCTGGAGGCTTGCCATTGTCTCCGACAGTATCGCGCTGACAGACGCATCTGTTTGCCCCAACATGGCAATCGCCTTGACCAAGCGAACCTTAATATCCTCCCCATGCTCATTGATCTTCAGGTTTGACTCCAGTTCTTCCTGCTCATTTTCCTGCAGTGCAGCTTTTCGAAATTCGTCCAGCTGAAACTTGATGAAATCAAATTCGGTCTTCAGGCGACCTGATTCTGCCAGCAGGTCTTCATAGCTGGTTTTGGCTGCGAGGTACCTTTGCCAGACTTGCTGGTATTCGGCGAGCAGGGACGCATTGCCTGCAAAGCTGTCGATCAAAGCCAGCTGAAAGCGATGACTGCCAAGCTCCAGGGTTTCATGTTGTGAATGCACATCCATGAGCCGTCCTCCGATTTTTCGCATTACTTCCAGGGTTACCGGAGTATCATTAATAAATGCGCGACTCTTGCCACCGGGACTGATCTCTCTCCGGAATATTGTCTGATGACTGTAGTCAAGATTAAATTCTTCGAATAATCCTTTGAGTTTGTATGCCTGGATATCAAACTTTCCCTCCGTGACGCACTTTTCGGACTCGTCCCAAAGTACTTTGGTATCTGCGCGGTTTCCCAGCAGCAGGCCAATGGCACCCAGCATAATGGATTTGCCGGCGCCAGTTTCTCCAGTGATCACAGTCAATTCCGGAGATGGTTTCATCTCAAGGTGCCGGATCAAGGCGTAGTTCTTAATGGTCAGCTGCGTCAGCATAGCTGATCAAAATTAACAATGGAATTTAATTTGTGGAGATAATCTTTTGATAGATGTTCCGCTTCGGGTCAATGGCCGTAAGCAGGTCATAGGCCTCGCGGCGGACAGCAATATTCCCATCCGAGAAAACATTGACCAGCTCGTTCGCCTTGGAGTCAAAGAAGGAGATAATAAAGATCGAATTGGGGTAGATTTGCCACACAGTCCGGATATTTTTGAGCACATTCAAAATAGTTGTCCGACTTTCATCCGGCGACTTGTCGAACGTATCAAGGGCAAGTCTGTGATATTTATAGGTATTCTTTCGCAGTTCGGCCATCTGTGGATTGTTGATATTTTCAATCAGGTTGTATCGGTTCCGGTTGCTGCCGATGGATTGCCAGCCCGGGCGGTTGGAGGATTGCGCATTGTTGACCACCATCAGGGCTCTTTGAAAATAAGGATCACCGCCTCTTTCGGCGTAGGAGTCAGCATCCATGCCGATGATGATGTATGCATAGTATGCAAGCATGGAAGTAAGGTTGCTGATGTAAGCATTGTCATTGTAGTCGAGGGGCAAGGATTCGATGTATTCAAACTCCCACTCGCGGTCGGCAAAATTCAAAAGTACTGTTTCATAGTTCGTGTTGTACACTGGTCGTGCCACCGTGATTTGGGCACTGGCGATGAATGATCCAATGGAAGGCATTTTGGAAATATTGAGAAATATGGAGCAGTTGATTCGCTCGTAATTCTTGTACGTGTCTCCCGACCATTTCCGCGTACTCATGAAGGTGGCGATGCCGCGCTCCATGTCTTTGAAAATACCGCGGTCGCTTGTCTGTATCTGGTCTGCATTCACTGTCACCTTGCAATTTAGTTCCTGAGCTGACCCCTCAGCCAGTACTGTACTCAACAGCAAGATCAAAACAACCTTATTCATGCAAGTGTTTTACGATGGCATCAACGATATCTGCTGCCGCTTCCTTTTTTGATTTCAGCGGAAATTCCGTCGAACCGTTATGACGGCTAATGATTTCAATTTTGTTTGTGTCGTAACCGAAACCAGCGCCTTTGTGATTCAGGGAATTCAACACAATGAGGTCAAAGTTTTTCGATGTCAACTTCTTCTCCGCGTTGGCTTTCTCATTCTCTGTTTCCAGCGCAAATCCCACAATGATCTGTCCATTTTTTTTCAGTTTGCCAAGTTCAGCGGCGATGTCTCTCGTCTTGGTCAATTCCAAAGTGAGATTTCCTTCCCCCTTCTTTATCTTTTGAGGAGCGACAGTAACCGGCTTGTAATCGGCTACGGCTGCTGACAACACGGTGATGTCGGCAGTTGGAAAACAGGATTGACACGCATGAAACATTTCATCTGCTGAATTGACCGGATGAACCGTGATGCCTCCGGAATGTATTTTCTGTTGCGTGGGTCCTGCGACGAGGTCTACCTGCGCCCCTTCTGAGGCCAATGCTTCCGCGATTGCAAATCCCATTTTTCCCGTAGAATGATTTCCTATGAAACGAAC
>JANYHW010000195.1 GCA_025358885.1 Cytophagales bacterium
GGTTTTCTATTTTGCCAACGTAATCATAGGAGGGGAGCCAGTAGGTTTTAAGAGTTCCGTCCACCAGCCCGGTTTTCCCATCGAGGGTGATCCTGCCAAAATCAGGATTGTCAAAAAGGAGGTCGTCTCCTTCCAGCGTGCTGAGTTCCTGATTTTGGGTATCGATTATTTTCCACTGATCGGCCTTGCGCACAGAAACCTGTCCGGGTCCCGTAATGCTGATTTCCCGGTACTGTGGTTCTATTCTCATTACACCGCTTCGGTCGATCAGTCCTCTTTGCCAGCCTTTTTGAACTATGGCAAGGTCAAAATGAAAGTCTGAAATTTGATCGATGATAAAATCGGTGACCCATTTTCCCTCCTCGCTGCAGAGGGCAGTCATTCCCTCAAAATTTTGCACTGCATAGCGCAGACTCCCAATAGGCCGGATTTCCTTGAACTCCAGGGGAAGGATGGACCGGTTGCTCTGATCAACCAGGCCATACTCATAACGCACCCCTTTTTTAATCATGACTACGGCCCGAAGGCTGTGCAATGTAATGTCGTCGTATTCATAGGGAATGGCTACTTTTCCCTGCAAGTCGATGGATCCGAACTTGATGGTATAGGCATTGATGAATTTGCTGACAATAACACGATCACCGCCTGGATAGGTAAGGCTTTCGAATTGTGCAGGTGTGATGAATTGTTTCTTAAGGTTCAGCAATCCCCATCGATTGTTGCGTCGATACCCTGTAATCTGGCCGGCGACAGAAAAATTTCCATCTGACCAGCCCAGTGCATCAAAGGAGGCAGGCAGGACGATACTCCCGTCGGAATCCTTTAGACCTATCTTACCATTCGCTTCAAAGCGCTCATACTCTCCTGCCGCAACCTGTAGATGTGATTCAATTACGATGAGGATGATAAGCAACAAGCGCATTTGCCTCAAAGTTATGTCTTCCCCGGGAAGGGATAACTTTCGCGCAGACTTTTTTTACAAGGTCATACTTCCTAATTTATCCTTTTAATTTTACCCTCCAGGCATGTATGCTGAGCTTTTTACAACACTTGCTCTCCTGCTGATTACCTCAGCGGTTTGGTATACAGGTCAATTGAAAGGTGGATTTTGGGAGAAGCTGTATACCTATATACCCCCCATGATTCTTTTGTTTCTCATTCCGTCCATATTAGGAAGTTTTGACATTCTTCCAGGAGGAGATTCAGCGGCAAGCAGATTTGCCCTGGGCACACTCTTACCCATCACCCTGCTATTGATGACCATGACGATCAATTTTCGGGACATCCTTGCACTAAGCAGAAAATCTGTTCTCATTTTTCTGGCTGGAACAGTGGGAATTATTGTTGGTGGACCAATAGCGCTTTGGCTTGTAGGGCAAAGTTCACCCGAACTGCTGGTTGATAAGGGCGGTGAAAGCGTTTGGAAGGGACTTGTCTGCATCTCTGGTAGCTGGATCAACGGAACACCTGGGCAGACGTCGATGAAAGAAATTTTTGGTGCGAGCAATGAGCTCTATTTCATCATGCTTGCGGTGGACACGGTGGTACAGAACCTTTGGCTAGCCTTGTTGTTGTTTGGTGTGCGAATGTCTTCCCGGTTAAACAGAATACTAAAGGCAGATCCAACTGAATTGACCACGATCCAGCAGGCAGGATTTGAAAAGCATCAACAGACAAAGCAAAAAACAGACGATCAGGACTTCCTGCTACGTGTTATGCAACTGGTGGTGCTGGCACTCACTGGCTTCGCTATCATCTATGCATGCACCCAAATCCTGTCCGGTTATTTTCAATCACAACGTATTCCGGAAATATCCATATGGTCGTTTCTTTCGAAGAATTCATTCTGGCAAGTATTCTTTGCAACCAGCCTGGGTATTGCATTGTCATTCACAAAGGCCCGTCACCTGGAGGAGGTGGGGGCTACCAAAGTCGGAAATTTCTTTTTCTATTTCCTGTTCAGTGCCATTGGTTTGAAGATGAATATATTCCGTCTCGGCGGACAATCGGAGTTTGTGATTATCTGCGTAATCTGGCTACTCATTCATTTCATTTTCCTGATGGTTGCTGCCCGACTCTTGAGAGGCTCATTCTTTTTTGTCGCCATCGGAAGCCAGGCCAACATTGGGGGACCTGCGACAGCATCTATGGTGGCGGGAGCGTTCAACCCTCACCTGGCCTCCATGGGCGTCTTATTGGGTGTGTTGAGTAATGTCATTGGAAACTATTGCGGCCTGATCGCGGGGGTACTGTATAAATTGGTTGTGGGATAGAGTTTGTGGCCTGCTCAAATGGCGGCTAAATCCCCAAATCACTAAAGCCGCCAAACGACTTAATCCCCACAAATGGGGTAAATGGGGAATTTTTCAGAACTTGGAATGGTTATAGACCAAATTTCGAAAATGTACATCGAGCAATTGTATACCAACTGTCTTGCGGAAGCGGCCTATTACATTGAATCCAATGGAGAGGCCGCCATTATTGATCCTCTGCGCGAAACGGAGCCATACATTGAATTGGCCAAAAAACGTGGCGCAGTGATCAAGTATGTTTTTGAAACGCACTTTCACGCGGATTTTGTTTCTGGTCACATAGACCTTGCCCGAAAGGTCGGCGCTCCTATTGTCTATGGCCCGGGGGCAGACACCAGTTATGAAGTAGTGAATGCCATGGATGGTCAGGAGTTTAAGCTTGGAGGAATAACTTTCCGGGTACTCCATACACCAGGACATACTCCGGAATCGTCTTGTTATTTACTACTGGATGAAAGCAAGATAGAGTATGCCGTCTTCACCGGAGACACCTTGTTTGTTGGTGATGTGGGTCGTCCCGATTTGCTTGATGGCGTGATGAGCCGTGAAGAGTTGGCAGGAATGTTATACGATTCATTAAACAGCAAAATCAAGACGCTGCCGGATTCAACGATAGTTTACCCCGCCCATGGCCCTGGCTCGGCGTGCGGAAAAAATATTGGCAAAGAAACATTCTCCACGATCGGTGAACAGAAGCGATTCAATTATGCGCTTAGAGATCAGACGCGGGAAGAATTTATTGAACAGGTAACGGATGGTATTTTGCCGCCGCCTCAGTATTTCTTCGAAGATGCGCGTATCAATAAACAAGGATACGACCCGATTGATGCAGTAATCAAAAAAAATCAACGGCCTCTTTCCATTGAACAGGTGATGAAAGCAGTAATGCAAGGGGCCCTTATTATTGACACGAGGGAAGCGGACGATTTTGAAAAAGGGTACATTCCAAACTCCGTAAACATCGGCCTCAATGGTCAGTTTGCCGTCTGGGTTGGGACGTTGATTGATATTCAGCAGTCACTGGTGCTTGTCACCGAACCGGGCAAAGAGCATGAATCTGTACTTCGGTTGGCGCGTGTCGGATACGAAAAGATTGTGGGCTACCTGGATGGTGGAATTTCGTCATGGAAAGAACCTTTGTCGGCTGTAAAGTCCATTAGCGCAAGTGAATTGAAATCCTGGACGGACAACGGCGCCACGGTGTTAGATGTGCGGAAGCCCGGAGAGTGGAGTGTGAGTCATCTGAAGGAAGCACAATTTGTTCCCCTGGCCAACATGCCTGCTAACCTGGAAGATCTCGATAAGAATAAATCATATATCGTGCACTGTGGTGGCGGATATCGTTCCATGACCGCTATATCCCTCATGCAACGAGAAGGTTTCACAAACCTCATCAATGTGTACGGAGGGTTTGGCGCTATGGTAAATGCAGGATTGAGGATTGTGACAGAAGAGGTGACAGCGTAGTCGGTAACCCCGTCATCGGTAAGCAGTAACATCACCTCTTTCTTCCCCTTATCAGCACATCAATCTCTTCCGGTGCATCATCCACATAATAAAGACTGATCATTCCCTCGGCGGTGAGGTCAATAGTCGCGGGCACTGCGTTGGCAGTGAGAAACCAGCCACCAGGAAGTATAACCGTATTGAATGGTCTTCCAAAGGACCTGTCAAATACCAATTCAGTGTTGTATAGAATATATCGACTGGGGTCGGTATAGGTTTCTTCAATACGCAACCTTACGGATTGTCCATTCTGAACAGGATCAAACCAGATAACCACCACTTCAGTTTCAGGCGTGATCGGTTCACCAATATCCAGGGACTTCCGTGTAATGGCATCGCCTTTGAGCGTCTCCACCTTCAACTCCTTTCCTGTGTCCAGTATTTTGGCCGATGGGTTGGACGCTTTACTTCCAGGTCGGACGACATTGAGGTAACGATCCATACCTTCCCGCGTCTCCGTGTAATCATGGTAGAGACGGAAGGCATGTGTCTCCGGCTGTTGGAGGAAATACACAATTTCCCGGGTTTGGTTTGCACGCTCTGGAAATGAAAATTCAGCACGTGCCTTTGATTTATCCCTGCCTTGCCCCATGGCTGATGGTTGAGTCTTCACCGGAATGACACCCAGGTCGACGGTGGCTGCTAGTTTCCTCCCTTCAAGGTGGAGCGGAACCTCAGCGGGACCTGCATTAATAAAACTGATCTTCAATCGACCATCGGCTTCCATCATGACCTGGCAGGGAAAGTTACATTTGATCAATTCATATCCCTTTGGCAAGACCACGGCATTGCGCTTGATACCCAAAGAGCGGTCGAAGATTATCCGGTCGGACTGAGTAAAATAACTCTTCGCGTCCTTATAGGTCTTGTCAATTTTTAGCCTGTATTCATTTCCGGAAAGGATGGGCCTGGCAAGTTTTATTTTCAGGTAGTCCACATCGGTTTCAGCTTCTGGGTAGCCTGACTTCTTTGCATCAGCCCCTGTGATGATTGTCCATTCAAGTTTTTTTCCAGTCATTAAGTCGAGTACGCCATCCACCTTGTGCTCGCTTCCTTTGCGAAGGGTGTTGTAATAGTATTCAGAACCCGGGGCAGTAGCCGTGACCTCATACAGGATTCTGAAACTTTGTGTGGAGGGCTCGAGAAGTTCATACCGCGTGTAGGAATCATCTGTGGGCTGAGCAAGACATTGGGCACAAAGGAGAATGCCAATGAAGAACAGGTTATTTTTCATGTTGTGAATCAATTTCAAAATAAAGATACGTGAATGATATTAAAGTGAATCGCGGGTTCAATTGCAGGTAAATGGCTTACCATAAGACACCAAGGTGCTAAGACGCGTTACAAGAAACAGTAAGGGTCAGAAAATGAGAGTTATAGAATTTTCACGTGTCAAACAATGATTATTATCATCGTCAGTACCTACACCAATAATGCGATTAGTTTGTAACTTTGCTCTGCCGAATGAAAGAGGCGACTTGTATGAAAAAGCTAATTGTATTTATCCTTGCCGTGATTACGATCTCTTGCACGTCATCATCTACACCTGCTCCTGTTGATCCGTGTACAACCCTCAATTCCGTGCCGCCATACGACAGTTTTAATGAGAACCTTACCTTCAGTCTACCCTCCAATGCCCCCACCACCTTTAAGGACCTGACTTTTGGACAGGCCAGCGCTTGGTATAAAACATTTCCTGCAACCGCACCGAGTCAGTACTCCTACACGCTCTACACGGCGGCAGGCAATGTTTGGGATGGGTCGGACGGGACCATTCCACCTAGTACCTTGTTAGGAGTTGGTACAAGCGGAAATACCATCATTATCACTTTTTCAGGAAACATGACCCGGTCGGGAACCAATATCCCTTCTGGTTATACCAAAGACAATTCCTGCGATAAGTGGGACACAAAAGCCGGTTTTACCTATACGATTAAATTTGATCCTATAAGCAAAACACTGATCAGCGCGGTGGTCACGGTGGCCGGAACCGGATACGCAGCTACCTACGACTGCAGCACTGCTGTAAAGGCAACGTTCAATGTACCAGTAACCGCTACCGACAATACTTACACATTCCTCCTGAGCAATACACCTATTACCAACGCCACCAAGACGCATGTATTGAACATGATTGCGTTGAATATAACGATTTACAGGGTTGGATAATTATGTGATGATCTGATGAGGTAGTGATTCGCGCGTTGAATTAGATTTTCAGTTTCTTCTTTAAGCTGACAACATTTTCCACGTGCATTGTCTGAGGAAACATATCCACAGGTTGAACGGCAATGATGTCATATAATCCTGAAAGAGCCTTCAGGTCACGCGCTTGGGTCGCGGGATTGCAGCTTACGTAGACGATGCGTCCTGGGGCAGCTTTCAATAGCATCTTACAAACATCCTCATGCATACCGACTCGCGGCGGGTCGGTAATGATCACATCCGGCCGGCCATGGGTCATGAGAAAAGATTCGTCCAGGAGGTCTTTGATGTCACCGGCGAAGAACTCTGTGTTGTTAATATTATTGATATGCGAATTCACTTTTGCATCGTCGATGGCAGCAGGTACATATTCAAGCCCTATCACCCGGCCAGCATGGCCCGCCACAAAATTGGCGATCGTTCCGGTACCCGTATAGAGATCATACACCAGTTCATCCCCTTTGAGATCAGCTAGGTGAAAGGCGGTTTTGTACAGTTCATAAGCCTGGTCGGAGTTGGTTTGATAGAATGATTTTGGGCCAACACGAAATTGCAAGTTGCCAGAACCATCAGGTTTTTCCATATTTTCCGTGATGTAGGGATTGCCTTTCCAGCAGACGATGTCCAGATCGTGGAAGGTGTCGTTCTTTTTTCCGTTAATAATGTAGTTGAACGACGTGATTTTGGGAAAATCATTCGCCAGACGTTGCAAAATCTTTTCCGTCCACTCCATCTTATCGTAGGTAACCTGGAGTATGATCATGACTTCGCCCGAATTGGCGGTCCGGATGGTAAGGGTGCGAAGGAAGCCAATTTGCTTTCGAAGGTCAAAGAAAGGAATTCCTTCACGCACAGAGACATCTTTCACCGCGAGCCGGATGTCATTGGATGGAGAAGGTTGTAAATAGCACTCGACCACATCAAAGACTTTGTCGTACATCCGGGGCAGGTGATACCCAAGGCCAGCATCACCAAAAGTATTTCCCGAGGTGAGTTCTGCTTTGGTAAGCCAGCGATTGGCTGTGAAAGTGAAATCCAGTTTGTTTCTATAATACTGTTGATGATGGGAGCCGACGATGGATTGAATGGGTGGCAGTTGCAGCCCGCCTATCCTTTCCAGGTTGTCGATGACTTGTTGCTGTTTGTATTGCAGTTGTGATTCGTATTGTATGTGCTGCCAGGAACAACCTCCGCACATACCGAAGTGTGAACAAAAAGGAGTAGATCGATACGGCGAATATTTTCTGATATTTCGCACGCGTCCTTCAAGGAATGCACTCTTTATCTTTGTTAATTCAATGTCAACCACGTCGCCAGGGGCGGCACCGGAAATGAATACCACTTGCCCATTGTGCCTGGCCACACACTTGCCTTCGGATGCCATGGTCTCTACCGTGATATCGGTGAGAAGATCGCCTTTCTTCATTTTTACTATTACGGTGAGATGTGAAATATCAACACTTACTGTTTAACGGTCGCAATTTACCGAAAGACATTTCAGTACCTCCTGTTCTTTTTTTATCTTTCGAATTAGCGCGTATGAAAAAAAGGATTCTTCTTCTTTTTTTGATGGCTACCCCTTTTCTGGGTAGCGCT
>JANYHW010000238.1 GCA_025358885.1 Cytophagales bacterium
TTAGCCACACCGATGTCGAGGAATAGAAAGCCTCAACCGACTCTTACCTTATTACAAATGTATGAAGAAACGACCAAAAAAATACGACAAGCCCCTCCAACTAAAAGAAGGGGTAGAACTTGACGACCTTCTGAACGCGGCTCTGAAAACACAGGACACCGACAAGAAGAACGTAGCCAACCGCAAGCGAGCGTCTGGCAAGAAGAAATGATGAGCGACGCGCAGGCGTTAGGTATGGCCATCAGGGGGGTACGGAAGAAGCGGGGGTTTACAATCTCCGAAGTTCACTACCGAACCAGGATAGGTCATAAAACGATTGCCACGATTGAACGGGGAAGCAGGCACACCCACATTAACAGACTCTTTGTGATCTGTCGAGCGTTGGATGTAAAGCCGTCGACCCTGTTTGAAATGGCAGGACTGTAAAAAAAGGATTTACGGTCGATTAGAAAGAATTTTTTAACCTTGTCCCAAGTCCGCGATAGTTGCCAGCCAGTAACCGGTAACCAGTGGCCAGTGAACTGAAGTCTTCAAGTAATAGGTTGACCAAACAATTAATCATGTATTCCGACGATGAGATAATTACAATAGAATAGCGGGTGATTTACCTTGTGCCTTAATCAGGTAATCTATGGGGTACGCAAAGAGTTTTCGGGATTTAGAGGCCTATAGAATAGCAAGGCAATTAAGCAGCGAGATATTCGAACTCTCCAGATTGTTTCCACGCGAGGAAATGTATTCAATTACAGACCAAATCAGACGATCTTCGAGATCCATTGGTGCTCAGGTTGCAGAAGCCTGGGGAAAGAGACGATATGAAAAGTCATTCGTCAGCAAACTTTGTGATGCAGATGGTGAATTGCAGGAAACTGAGCATTGGATAGAGACAGCGCTGGATTGCTCCTATATCTTGAAAGAAACCGCACTCAACCTTACACAGCGATACAGCATGGTGGGGAAAATGCTTCATGGTATGATAGACAAATCACATCTTTTCTGCCGCACCAACCGGTGAAAGGCATTATTAGACTCGTCACAGGTAACAGGTCACAGGTCACTGATTACTATTAAACCGCCGAACCCCGCCCGCTTCCGGACACCTTTTTTCAAACCCGGACGAATTTTATGCAACCATTCCTGTAATCCGCCGTCTAATGCTTGAAACGCGGATGGCATTATTATTGGCATTGAGACGGTGCCTTAAGGGGCCTGAAGCACAACTGAGCAAGAAATGATCAAACTACAGAACATCGACAAATACATTGACACGCGCTTTCAGCGGACCTTCATCGTGAAAAGTATCGACCTGGAAGTGCAGCAGGGGGAGTTTCTCACCATTATGGGGCCCAGCGGCGCCGGAAAGTCGACACTGATGAACATTATTGGAATGCTGGATGAGCCTTCTGCGGGAGAGTATTTCTTCTTCGATGAGCCTGTCCATAAAATGAAGGACCGCGCCAAGAGCGAGATGCACAAAAACTACATCGGCTTCATCTTCCAGGCCTACCACCTGATCGACGAACTCACCGTATATGAAAACATTGAGACGCCACTTTTGTATAAGGGTGTGAACGGCAGTCAGAGGAAAAGTATGGTGGCCGAATTGCTGGACCGCTTTAACATGGTAGCCAAGAAAGATTTGTTTCCGGAACAGTTGAGCGGCGGTCAACAGCAGTTGGTGGGCATCGCCCGCGCCATTGTTGGTCAACCCAAACTATTACTGGCAGATGAACCCACGGGGAACCTCCAGTCGGAGCAGGGAAGAAAAATCATGGATATTTTTCAAAAGCTGAATGAAGAAGGAATCACCATTATCCAGGTGACCCATTCGGAGGAAAATGCCAGGAGAAGTAAGAGAATAGTCACCGTCGTGGATGGAACGATTCAGTCGGATGTATTGGTAAATGCAAATATGAAAGAAGCATGAAGAGGAGTTTAGTTTTATTGTGTGTGGCAGGTGCCTTGGTGTTGAGCGTAAGCCAGGGCCTGGCCCAAAAAGTATTGTCCTTCCAGGATGCCGTGAAGATTGCCCTCCAAAATGGTGTGCTGCTCAACCAGCAAAGGAACAACCTTGAGTACAGCCAGATGCAGCACGTGCAAAGCATCGCCGCCATTGGCCCCAACCTCACCCTGAACAGTTCGGCTTCCCAACTCAACGGTAACTCGTTCAACCCCAACACCGGTACTGTTGTGAATGGTGTGCGCGATAACATCACAGGTTCCATCAACGCGAACATTAACTTGTTTAGCGGGTTCAACCGGATCAACCAGATCAAACAATTTAACAACGCCCTTGATGCACAATCCTACTTTGTGGCCAGGACTACCCAGGATGTGATCAACAACGTGTCTTTACAATACCTGGCAGTTATGCTCGATGTGGAGTTGCTAAAGATAGCCCAGCAAAACTTTAAAGCACTGGACGATCAGTTGGTACAGGTGAAAGAGCAGGTCAAACTGGGTGCGCGCTCACCCGTAGACCAATACAATCAGGATGCCTTAACCAAGGCAGCCGAACTACGCGTGGTCGTGGCGGAGGTCAACCTGAGAAATGACAAGACAACGTTAACCCAAACATTATTATTTGACCCCTTCGAAGAATATGATGTGGAGAAACCGGCATGGGACCTGAACAAATTAGGATTCGATTCACTCAATATTCAGGAGTTGGCAGACAGGGCAAAACTCAACCGGGGTGATTACCTCCGAGCCGTGAAATTAGAAACCTCCCTGAAGTACGCCACGGCTGCTGCGCGCGGGTTCATGATGCCGTCCTTGTTTGCCTTTGGTGC
>JANYHW010000084.1 GCA_025358885.1 Cytophagales bacterium
GGCGCGCTTTAATTCAATAATCGTCAGCTCCGGTGGTATCCCTACCCGCCCCGGATAACCAAGATATCCAAAGCCACGGTTGACATAAATATACTGGTGTCCTTCCTTGTAAAGGTCCGCCCACTGCCGATACACATATTGAACAGGGCTCCACTTAAAATTTCCAATCTCCACGCCAAATTGAAAACCATGTGTGTGTCCTGCGAAAGTCATATCAATCTCGGGGTGGTTCGGTCTAACCTGCGCATCCCAATGTGTTGGATCATGAGACAAAAGTAATTTAACCGCCGCATCTTCTGTTCCCTGGCAGGCAAGATCAAGTTTGCCGTACTTGGAAAATCGACCGGCACCCCAGTTCTCATTCCCGATAATGGCAATCTTTTCACCACCCAGCTCGATGAACCGGTGCTCATTCATGAGGATATCATACCCCATGACTTTATGCGCCATCACCAGGTCCTTGAAGTTGCGCTCCTTCTCACCCGGAACCAGCCATTGTTTGTAGTCACCATAATCATGGTTGCCCGTGACAGAGAAGACCCCAAGTGGAGCTTTCAATTTCTCAAAAACGGGGACATATTCTTTTACCTCAGCTGCCTCATTGTTCACCAGGTCGCCCGTGAAGAAAATTACATCAGGTTTCTCCTTCATCATCATCTCCACACCACCCTTGACTGCCGTCTTGTTCCAAAAACTACCCGAGTGAATATCCGAAACCTGGCCAATGCGGATCCCATCGAATGATTTTGGAAGATTATTAAGCTTTACCGTCACCTTCTTCACACGGTAGTCATGTGCACCGGTAATAATTCCATAGGCAAAAGCGGTGAGGGGTACAGCCGTAGTGGCCAGCGCTACTTTTGATAAAAACTCAGAGCGGGGAATTACAGGTCCTGCCAGTTGGCCATCAGCACCTTTGATAAAGAATCTTGCCACCCAGCGTAGACCTCGTTGAAGGTCATCAGTAAACAAAACCAGTATGCCCAGAACCTTTGAGAAATAAGTTGCGACGACGCCGGTGATGATAAAACTCCTGGTACTGGCTCCAAAGAGATAAGGATTGCCGAATGTCCACCAAAGCAAGGCAAAGAAGCACAGTGCGGTGGGTACCCAGAATCCGATTCTTACCCCTGTCCTCCACCCCTCTGCCCAGCCCTTGCTGGCCGCAAGCACACCCTGAAAGAAATAATAGTCAATCAGGAGAAAGAACAGAATGAGGAAAAACATTGTCATAACACGAAGTCGCATAAAGAAGAAAGTCGTCCTACAAAGTAAGACGACTTCCAGGTCAATTTATTTTAGTTCAGGGCCACCGAGGGCTCAGACGTCACTACAACAGGCGACGGCTTCCTCCTGAATATTCTTTCTTTCAGTTTAGCCACCAGTAAATACAGCACAGGGACAAGAAACAAAGTCAGGAAGGTACCAAAAATCAATCCGAAGATCATCGTCCAGGAGAGAGGGCCCCAGAAGGCAACGTTATCTCCTCCGAAGAAGATGTGAGGATTAAACTCAGTAAACAGGGCGACGAAATCAATATTTAGCCCCACAGCAAGCGGAATCAATCCAAGGGTAGCCGCCATTGCGGTAAGCAATACCGGTGTCATACGGGTTTTGGAAGCTTCTGCAATTGCCTCGCGCAACTCCATCCCCTGCGAACGTAGCAGGTCTGTGAATTCCACGAGAAGAATTCCATTCCGGACAACTATTCCAGCCAACGCCATCACCCCGACCCCTGACATGACGATCGATATTTCCATTTTAAACAGGGAGAAACCAATAAGCACACCAATAATACTAAAGAGTATTTCTGAAAGAATGATTATCGGCTTACTGGTAGAATTAAACTGGGTAACCAGGATCATGAAGATCAATCCGAAGGCAAGCATGAAGGCAATTACCAGGAAATTCATTGTTTCGGCCTGGTCCTCTTGCTCTCCGGTCATCTTAATGGCGACTCCATCAGGCACCTTGAAAGTTGACAAACGGCTCTGAATGTCTGCCACCACTTCATTCGGATTAAAATCGCCCAAGACATTTGAAGAAAGTGTAATCACACGCTTCTGATCAATTCTGCGAATGCCGGCAAAGCTATTCGAGTATTCAATTTTCGCCACCGCAGACATCGGTACCTGTCGTACCTGACCTCCGGAAGCCATGTCACGGAAAGTCAAGGGAAGGTTCATCAAAGTATTTATGTCGTTTCGCAAATCTTCCCGGATACGCAAGGTGATTTCGTAATCATCGTTTGCATCACGGAATTTTGAAATCTCCTTTCCATTGATGGCCGTGTTAAGTGCCATTCCAATTTGGGCTGTGGAGATTCCCTCCCGGTTTGCTTTTTCGCGGTCAATCGAAATCAATATCTCCGGTTTGTCGCTTTGAAAGTCAGATTTGAGCTCTTCCACACCCGGCACCTGGAGTGAATCGAGATATCGTTTCGCACGATTAGCCGTTTTTACCAGGATGTCAAAATCTTCTGAGGCGATCTCAATGCTTATCGGCTTGCCGGTAGGTGGACCACCCTGTTCTTTGTTCACAGAGATTTCAGCGCCCTTGATTCCCTTCACCCCTTCGCGAATCTTGTCAAGGTACACCCTTGTAGACTGACCATCACGCTCAGAGAAGTTTACAAATGCTACGGTCACCTTTCCGAGATGCGGTTGCGGATTGGTTCCAGCAAACTGATCTTCAGAGGCTCCAACAGAAACGTTGGAGATGATCGATTCTACAATTGGGTTATTGTTACCCACTACTTCGAGGACTTTGTGCTCGACAATTGCAGTAACCGAATCTGTGACCCGCTGATCCGTGCCGATGGGCATAGTGACGTAAGCAAAAATAAAATTTGGATCACCATTAGGGAAAAATACCACCGGAGGCTTGCGTATGGCTGTGAAAACGATGGAGAAAATGAACAAAAAGATCACACCCGCCACCACCCACAATGGACGATACCTTGTCAGAATCATGCTCAGTATCTTCTTATATCCTGACTGAACATTAGGCCAGAAATCTGTTTGAAAGTGTGAAATGACCCGGCTCAGGTAGAAATGATACAGAGCGTATACCCCAAACATGAAGACAGTAAAATTACCCAAGCCAAACCATCCAACGATGTAAGACATCAGCGCCAGGGACCCAAAGACAATGGCTGTGATCTTAAAGCCTCTCGTAAGCTTGCTTTTACTTTCGTGATCATGATCGTGTACGGACATGAAGTCAGCAGCAAACACAGGGTTAATGATGTAGGCTACGAGCAATGATGCCAGAAGTGCAACAATCAAGGTAATCGGCAGATAAAACATGAACTTTCCAATCACCCCAGGCCAGAATGCAAGCGGTATAAACGGAGCGAGCACGACAAGCGTACCGGACAAAACAGGAAGGAATACCTCTCCCGCCGCAATTTTTGCCGCTTTGCGTATGGGCACCTTTCCGTTATCAAACACGCGGTGGGTATTCTCGATCACCACAATAGCATCGTCCACAACAATTCCCAAGGCAAGGAGGAATGAAAATAAGGTCATCAGGTTAAGCGTAAAACCCAGGGTGGGGAATACGAGAAACGCAATGAAGGAAGAAATCGGAACAGACATCGCCACGAAAATGGCGTTGGTTGCCCCCATGAAAAACATGAGAATGATCGTCACCAGCACAAAGCCAATGATGATCGTATTGATGAGATCGTGCAGGGTGGTTCTTGTCTTGTCCGATTGATCAGCCGTAATCGTTACATCAACACCTGGAGGGAGTATATTTTCCTTGTAGTTCTTTACGATCTCGTTGATCTGATCGGATGCAATAATCAGGTTTTCTCCACTGCGCTTTACAACATTGAGGGTAATCACATTTTTCTTATCCAACCGCGCAAAGCTCTCTTGCTCCTTGTGAGAATCAATTACCTCTGCGATGTCCTTCAGGAAAATCTTTCCACCCTTGGTAGAGCCAACGACGGTGTTGCCAATTTGGTCGGCTGACGTAAACTCACCATTCACTGTGAGCGAGCGCTTCATCCCATCGACAGAAAGCTGCCCCCCCGGGATAATGACATTCTCTCCCCGGATGGTATTTTCAATGTCATCCAGGCTTACGCCGGCCTGTCCGAGTTTGAACATATCCACATTGATCTGGATTTCCCGGGTCAATGCACCAACAATATCCACGCGTCTGATCTCGCGAATGCCCTCTATGGCATCCTGCATCTGCTCCGCATACTTCTTCAATGTACCCAGGTCATAGTCACCCGAGAGGTTTACGTTCATGATGGGCACAGCCGAGATATCGATATCTATTACCTGCGGATCATCTTTCAGGTCCGTTGGCAAATTGGGCTTCGCGCGATCTACTGCATCGCTTACTTCCTGTTTAGCTTTATCGACGTCAATGTCGGTCTCGAATTCAATGATCACGTTAGAAAAACTCTGTACAGAATTGCTCTTGATCTTCTTTACGCCGGAAATTGACTTCACTTCTTTCTCAATTTCCTTGGTGATCAGGTTTTCAATATCCGAGGGTGAGGCCCCGGGATAAATGGTCGATACGAATATCTGCGGGAACACAACTTCCGGAAAATTTTCCTTGGGGAGGCTGATATAGGTCATAATACCTGCCAGGCAGATGATGGCTGTGGCAACGTATATGCTGACCTTGTTATCTATTGCCCAACTGGTGGGTCTGAATTCTTTCTCAATGTCTTGCATGTGGTTGGGATTATAAGTTCAAAGCGGGAAACAAATGGTTGGTTCCAGTCTTATTCTTTCAAGTCTTTAGATTTTCACCAATTCGCCATCATTCAGGCCCTGATAGCCCACGGTAATAATTTTATCACCAGCTTTCAGGCCAGTCTTGATCTGGGCCAAATTATCATACACCCCGGCAACCTCGACCACATTCCTGCGGGCCACCATCTTGGTACCATTTAGCTCGGCGGTATAAACAACTTTCTGTCCATTAATATCCTGCACCAGATTGATTGGCACGACGATGGCTGCGGGCTCCGAGTGGAAAATGACTCTCAATACGCCAGTCATGTTTGAACGGAAGTCTTCATTGGGTGGCAACGCCACCTCCACAGGGAAGGTCCGGGAAAGTTGATTGATGGTCTTACCCACAAATGTCACCCGGGCCTCAATGGTCTTATTGATATCAGAAAATGAAATGCTGACCTTATCACCCTTGTGAATGGCGGTGACATAGGATTCTGACACGTTGGATTTAACTTTCAACCTATCACCGCTTACCACACGGAATGCCGGTTGCCCGGGTGCGGCATTTTGTCCAATTTTCAGGGAAACCTCATCCACCGATCCATCGATGGGCGATTTGATCCTGCTCATGTCAAGTTGTACATTGAGTGTTGCCAATCTTTTTTCGAGAGTTTCCTTATTGTTCTTGGCCTGCAGGTACTGAACCTCTGTGCCGATCTTCTGGTCCCATAGATTTTTTTGCCTTTGGTAGACGGTATTCGCAAGTTCCATTCCTGATTTCACTTCTTCGATATTCCGAAGGACTATAGAGTTGTCAATTTGGGCGAGTATTTGACCTTTGGCGACTACATCACCTTCTTTGACAAATACCTGTACGATGATACCAGCAGTCTTGGCACTCACTGTAATATTATCTACCGCTTCAATAGCACCCTGGGTCTGGACAAAATAGTCAAAAGGGCGAGGCGACAGCGTGGCTACGGCAACTTCCTTTGATTTCTCTTTGACAGTGCCGGGGCTTTCTTTCTCAATTTCAGCTTCGAGCCTGCGAACCTCAGAAGCAAGCTTTGCTTGCTGGGCTTTCAATTCCGTGAGCTGGGTTTGCTTATCTTTCGGCGCACTGCTGCAACCTGAAAGAACACCTGCAAATACTACAGCTACGAAAAGGGTTATGTAAAATGTTGATTTCATAAATTAGTTTTTTTCAGGTTTCAAAGAAGGATTCTGTGAATAATTAGAGGGTAAGAGTTTGCCATATGCCTTATCTAGATCAACCTTTGCAACCATGGCATCAAACAAGGCCGAATAATAGTTTGTTTGTGCCTGCCGCAGGCTGTTCTCCGCATCGGTCACTTCCAGGCTTGAACCGACGCCTTGCTCATACTTGACCTTGGTGACCCTTGCAACATTTCCAGCAAGGTCTTGATTTTCCTTTTGGGCTGCCAATGTCATCACCGCATTCTCGAAGCTTAAGGACGCCTGGGCAATCTCAAAATCAATTGAATTCTTAAGGTTTATAAATCCATTTTCGACTTGACGGAGCTTTAGTTTTTCCTGCTGAATTCTGTACGACCGAGAAAGACCCGTAAACAATGGAACAGACAAATTCACTCCGACCTGTGAAAAATTATACC
>JANYHW010000244.1 GCA_025358885.1 Cytophagales bacterium
GGCATCCAGCGTCACCCGGCCATCGCGGTCGGGCAAACCGCCCAGTCCGACGGACGTTTCATTCGGATCACCTTCGGGCACATGTACCCCCTTTTCCACGGCATCCAGCGACCGGCCGCCCGATGACAACACTTTCCACGCTTCTGCATTGGCACCTTTTCCAAAATCCCAAGTCGAAATAACCAGCGGCTTGACCCCTTTTACCATTCTTGTCCCTGCAATTAAGTCCGACACAGGAAATAACGTTGAAAGGGTGACTCCTGCCTTTAGAAAGCCTCTTCTGGATGTCATGTGCTTCGTGATCGTTGACGTTTTTTCAAAATGTAGGAAGAAAAGCATAAATTACTAATCTCCTTCTTCTGAAAGAATGTGAAACGCGGGGTGAAATTCATTTTTCTCCTGACAGGGTTGTTGCCGTGGAACTTCGTCCAAGGGCAAAAAATCAACCAACAGGATTCCCTTGCTCTTGTTGCACTGTATAACAGCACCAATGGATCCTCCTGGACACAGAGTGACAACTGGCTCGCCTCTGGTACACACGTGGTGAATTGGTACGGAGTTACGCTGGACATCGCAGGACCGGATCTTGTAGTCACCGAAATTCGCCTTCCTGGAAATAATCTTACAGGTCCCCTGCCGGATGCATTGTTTCTGGTTAACTATCTGAAGATTGTTGATTTCTCCAACAATGCAATCAATGGCACATTGCCACCCGCATTCTTAAATCTGGGCAGCCTTCAAAAGGTCAACTTGAGCAACAACCAGATTACCGGCACCCTGGGGAGTGGGATCGCCGGCATGGGAAGTATTAACAATCTGGACCTGTCTTTTAATCATCTGGATGGACCTCTGCCTGATGAACTATATACCCTCAGCGATCTTGTCGAACTGCGTCTCAACAACAATTCATTCACAGGAGAAATTTCCAAAAGCATTAAGAATCTCTCCTTACTTCAACTCCTCTACCTTCAACATAATCACCTTGACTCCCGCATACCAGGCGAGCTCGCTCAAATAAACTCGATGACGGAATTGGACTTAAGCAACAACTGGTTTACCCACATGGACGATCTCCCCGGGTTTTACGGACTTGCTGAACTGTCTGTGAAAGTAGAGAACAACAGGCTCCAGTTTGATGACATCCTTAACAATTTCAACGGAATAAATATTTTTTCTTTTTCCCCCCAGGATTCTGTCAATAGTCACAAGACCATCACGCTCTTTGAAGGGGATCCATTTTATATCCAGACCAAGGTGCGTGGTACGGCAAACCTCTACAACTGGCACAAAATAGATCATTCCGGAGTTGACTATCCTGATCAGGGTTTCAATTTCGATTTCAATATCCCCGCCGTAAGGGGGTTTGAGTACCAGGACCTTGGAACTTACTACTGCGTGGTTACCGATGACAATGGAACAGGTTTGACTCTAACGACAAGGACTACGCGGCTTAACATTTTGCCTTGCAGATCAAAAAATGATGTTGGAGACTCTTTGGTTTTGGTCGCTCTGTTCAACAGCACAGGCGGACCCAACTGAACCACACATGATAATTGGCTTGTGTCCCATAAAAATATAGACACCTGGTTCGGTGTTACCGTTCAATGTGGTCGGGTTACAGCGTTGAACATTGACAACAATAACCTAACCGGAACAATACCCGTTGCAATCGGAGACCTTCCTGCTCTGAGAATACTCCAACTCAACCTCAATCATTTGACTGGCGGAATTCCTTCCTCAATCGGCAACCTGGGGGATCTGGACAAATTAATATTAGATCAGAACCAGCTTACCGGACCATTGCCGCCTGAACTGGGCAACCTCACCCTTTTGACAATATTGTATCTGAATGATAACAAATTTACTGGCTCCTTTCCGGAGGAGTTTGGGAACCTCAATGACAATTTCCGTGAACTGAGATTGTACAACAATCAAATGACCGGTCCGATTAGCGTATTAACAAATCTCGATGCAGCAACAAACATCTATCTTGAGCGCAATCACTTCAATGGACATCTCACAGAAGCGTTTACCGATCTGATTCAGTTAAAGACCCTTACAACGAGCGACAACCTACTTTCAGGAACCATACCGGTCAATTTGGATAAGCTGCAAAATCTTTACGAACTAGCTTTGGACAACAACCAGTTTACCGGAACTATACCTGCGGGCGTTACAACCTTACCATTGCTGTGGTTCCTGACGTTGAGCGACAATCAACTTACCGGAACCATTCCCAGCAATCTGGGAGATCTTACTGCCTTGAAAATTCTCAACCTGAGTCACAATCCATTTGATGATGCACCTTTTCCAGGCTCATTAGTTAATTGTTCGTTGCTCGAAGAAATGACCCTGGAAACATGTCAACTGACAGGTCCCCTTCCGCAGTTCCTGGGCACCTTGTCACATCTCGTCAGTGTCAATCTTGGATATAATAAGCTGACGGGGAAGATCATTGATCCGGCGACTCCTCCACCTACCCTCCTCAATCTGAATAGTCTCAGATTTCTTTCGCTCGGAAATAATCTTTTGGATGGTCATGTTCCTGCGCCTGGCGTGGGTCAACTTCCGGTTTTGGAATTGCTTGATCTCGGCGGAAATCAACTGGATGGATCAATCCCTCCGGAACTTGGAAATCTCAAGGCACTTCAAACTTTGTCGTTGGGAGTCAATTTACTGACAGGAAATATCCCCCCTCAACTCGGGAACTTACCGGCATTGACTGACATTTATCTTACGAACAATCAACTGGATGGCCCGATACCAAAGGAGTTTGCGAATGATACCAACCTGCATTCTTTGTGGTTATACGTTAATAAACTGACAGGAACTTTGCCAAAAGAACTTGGACAGTTGCATCAACTGAAAGCACTGGGAGTCGCTGAAAACTTTCTCACAGGGAGTCTTCCAAAAGAATATGCGGCACTTACCAACCTGGAAACCTTCCAGGCCAACGACAATTTCTTTACCGGGCCCTTCCCTCCCGAATACCTTGCCTGGACAAATCTTAAAGAATTGTATTTGAGTGACAACCCCCTCCTTACTGTCCCCCGAGACAACAAGTTTACTTCCGTTCCTGACTTTGGTGCCAACCTTCAAAAATTATCCCTCGAAGGAAATGAACTGACCTTTGAATCCATTGAACCCTACGTCGCCCATCCGCCCAGTCTTGCTTTCACCTATGCTCCCCAGGGTCCGGTTGGTTCACTGTTAAATCCAACAATCCGGGCCGGTTGTCCTTTCACACCCAATGCCAATGTAGGTGGCAGCCACAATACGTATCAGTGGTTCAAAGGCGGAGTATCAATTCCCGGTGCAAGCAGCCCGGCGCTCTCCATTGCCACAACTGCTTTGACAGATGCGGGGATTTACACGGCCCAGGTTAGCAACTCGGTGGTGACAGGATTAACCATCCAGACTAGACCAATCACCCTGACAGTCACTCCGCCAGTCAACACCTTGTTGGCATTGGACCCCGCAAACCAGCTTTGCAATGTTCAGCATCTTTATGCTACCCCTTCCGGACTATTTTCGTATCAATGGTATCTCGACGGCAGAAAAATCATTGGCGCCACGTCCGACAAGTACGATGCTTTTTACAGTGGTAACTATACCGTCTCTTACCAGCCGGATGCGGTTTCTTGTTTTCTCACCACCCCTATTCTGGCAACTACAGGGCTGTACGGCGATGCTTCACCGGCCGTTACTGGTTCGGGAACCCCCGTAAATAAGCTAACAACAAACTACTCTGCATCGGGATATCAATGGTATGTCAACGACAAAGTGATCGCCAATGCGACAACAGCCGATCTTGCCGTATATTATAATGGCACTTATTACCTCGTTGTCAGGCTCGCCAACAATTGCCAGTACCGTTCAAATACCATTGTCGTTAACGAAAGTAAATACACCAGCCTTCTCCGGATTTCTGCCGACGGAGACACGGTGCGCCTTGAAGATCCTTCAGACATTGTCCGAATCTATCCAAACCCGGTTCAGCACGTTGTTCAGATAGAGGCCGGCGTCTTCTCCCTGCAGGGGATTGAATTCTTTGACATAAGCAACAAATTGATTTATAAAAGAGAGTTCACCGGCACGCCTGCCTCAATCCAAGTAGATGTGTCACATTGGGAACCCGGTGTTTATATCCTGAGCTTGTGGTCGGAGGAAAAACGAATATGGAGAAAGCTGGTAAAATACTGATCCTTGCCAGCGCTGCATTTCTCTGCACCTGTGTCACTGATTTCCAGTCAGTCGCCCCTCCTACATCGTTGAGCATTACGGTCCAAAATGGATCCTCCGTTTTGCTTGATGGTGCTGACCTGTATGTATTTGATAATGCGAACAGTTTCAATCAGGCAATAGGCAGTGGAAGTCCTGCCGGGTTTGTGAGTACAGCAAAAAGCACCAATGGGATTGCACTGTTCGATCAACTGGCTCCAGAGGTATTGTATTATATCTATGCGGTGTACAAGGATACCGCGCCGATAGCCGGGACATACATCACGTACGACAATGCTGACGAAAAGTATTCGCTCAAAAATTCATTGTCGGCCGGTTCGCTTACCTCTCTACGCATTGTTCTGAAGCCGGCGGATGGACTCATCACCTTTTGGACAACACCTTCAAACAATCCGGTGCTACCCATTTCCATCTTCTCAGGTTCAGCTTCCATTGGAACCATCGCCCAAAGCTTTGCGACAGCTCCTGCTGCTTTTTCGACGGGTGCCGTCACCCTGCGCGCAAGAAAAGGTACCGTGGTTATGGAAGGTAAGTCAGCGGCAGGTTGTCTTTGGACGGACACATTTACGGTCACGGGCGGTCAAAATGTGTTTTACAAATTAGGGGACTGTGGTGTTGGCACCATTGCATTTTACACAGACAATACGAACGCCACGAAATTACCCATCAACATCAAGCTCAATGCAAATGATGCATTGTCAGATCTAACGACTATATCTTCAAGTGTTCCAACAACATGCAGCGCACCCAATCTGGTTACGGCCGTGCGAATCCCAGGTACCTACACTTATGAAGCCATATCACCCTCCGGCAATTGTCTCTGGACAGGAACCTTTACCCTTGGCGCCAATGCCTGCAACCTCATCGCCTTACCCACATGCCCATGAGGAAACTTATTGTCTATATTCTATTTATGTTTTTGCCCGTAGCGGCCTGGTCTCAGGCAGAGGTAGCTCAATTCCAGGCTTACGTGGGAACAGCAATCTTTCCGACTAATGCAAATGATGCGCTGATGACGGGATACAAGCCGGGCATTACCATCGGTGCAGGGGTATCAAAAACAATAAAGCATGCACTGATTTTCAATCCCAACATTGAATTCACTGCCTCATCCAAGGAACACTATTCCTTCTCCCTGTTGTCCATTCATAATAACCTGAAATATTATCCCTGGCTGTTTGCCAAAATAAGGCCGTACGCAATGGCTATTGTGAATATTTCCTTCATGAACTTACACCAGGAGGCGTTCACCAAAACCGTTCAACCAGATCCCGCGTACAGTGTAAGTGGCCCCGCAGACATTCCTGTTGACCAAATTGTATATCGTGAACCCGATCTGAAACTTCAATTCGCCCCTACTCTTGGGCTAGGTATTGGCATTGGTGTCGATATTCCTGTTCGCCTGAAAGTTGTACCGTTTATTCAATACAGTTACACGGCCTATACGTCGAAGTCTTCAGGAATGATCAATGATAATTTCAAGAACAATACGAGTGGGCTTGCAACACAGAATTTTGTGGCTGGTGTTCGCTATAGTTTGTATAAGAGCCTTAAGAAATAGGGCTGAGATTGTAAAATCAATTTGCTTATTTGTCAATAACCCGTCTCGCCAACCTGAATCTTTTGATATAGTAGTCGGTAAAAAGATTGGTCTCCACAACCCCCACCGACGTAGAGGCATGAATAAACTTCACATTGTCACCGCTCTTGACATCTGTTACAATGCCCACATGCGTGATTTCGCGTTTCTTTTTTCCGGTAGCAAAAAATAAAAGATCTCCCGGCCTGACATCCTTCATCTTTACTTTGTCTCCAACCTTGGCCTGGTCAGCGGCTTGTCGGGGCAATTTGATGTTCACTGAATTATAGGCATTGCCGGTAAGTCCAGAACAATCCAATCCGGATCGGGTAGTGCCGCCCCACTTGTAAGGGGTTCCCGTAAAAGTGCGGGCCGTCTGAATTACCGTAGCCACTTGCTTGTCGCGAACGCGGGCCTTCCGTGAGGCGCAGGACAACAAAATGGCAAAAAGGAACAGAAAAAGACACGCCCTGTAAAAACAGATTTGCGTAACTTTGCGCTGTTTACTCATTTGTTTGAACCATATACAAATCTACAAGATTCATGGGAAACGCTAAAGTGCTGGAGGTATCTGAAAGCAACATCGCTGAAGTGATCCTTGAACGCTTCCGCAGCATCGTTGGCCCTGAGAACGTGATGGTGGATGCCGCCAGGCTGGAGGAATATGGTCATGATAAGACCGAAGATTACTTTTTCATGCCAGACGCAGTGGTCAAGCCCGGAACACCGGAAGAAGTAAGTGAGCTTCTGAAGGTTTGTCATGCACACAAGATACCAACCACACCCAGAGGTGCCGGCACCGGTCTCAGCGGAGGAGCCCTTCCGGTAAAAAACGGATTGGTGATTTCTATGGAGCGATTCAATAAGATACTCAACATTGATGAGCTCAACCTTCAGGCCACGGTCGAACCTGGGGTAATTACTGAAGTGTTTCAAAATGCAGTAAAAGAAAAAGGACTCTTTTACCCACCGGACCCGGCCAGCCGCGGCTCTTGTTTTCTCGGCGGCAACCTCGCCAACAATTCGGGAGGACCCAAAGCGGTGAAATACGGAGTAACCAGGGACTATGTACTCAATATGCAAGTCGTTCTGCCTACGGGGGAAATTATCTGGACTGCCGCCAACGTATTAAAGAATTCTACCGGGTACAATCTCACACAACTCATGTGCGGCAGCGAGGGAACGTTGGGCATTATCACCAAAATTGTTTTCAAACTTCGCGGTTTCCCGCAGAAGACAGTCCTGATGATGATTCCTTTTGTTACCAATGAAGAAGCGTGCAGTGCCATCTCCGCGATTTTTGTGGCGGGCATCACTCCTTCCGGCATGGAGTTCTTTGAGCGGGAAGCTGCAGCAAAGACATTTGAATATTGCGAGAAGGTTCTCAACAGCCCCGTGACAACCAAACTCACCGAGGGCATGGAGGCCTACCTGCTTTGCGAATTGGATGGCAATGATGAAGAGTTGCTGATGCGCGATGCCGAGCGGGTGATGGCGGTCGTGGAAAAATTCCAATCCGGTGAGGTTCTGTTTGCTGAAAGCAGTGCCCAAAAAGATGAACTGTGGAAGATTCGCAAGAATATTTCACCTGCAGTAAATTGGTACACCCTGACCAAATCGGATGACGTGGTGGTGCCGCGGGCCAACTTACCCAAGCTGATCACTGGAATCAAAGAGATTGGGAAACGGTACAATTTCAATACAGTCTGCTTTGGACACCTGGGAGATGGAAACCTTCATGTCAACATTTTGAAGGAGAACATCTCTGAGCACGATTGGGAAACCAAAATTCCCGAAGGCATTGGCGAGATCTTTAAATTGACGGTGAGCCTCGGAGGTACCCTTTCCGGTGAACATGGAATCGGTATCTCAAAGAGGCCGTACATGCCCATCGCCATGAGTGAGGTGAATCTGAACCTGATGCGGGGCATAAAGAAAGTCTTCGATCCAAATGGAATTCTTAATCCTGGAAAAATATTTTAGTAGGCTGAAATGCCAATACTATATTTACAATCAATTATCCTCAAACCATGAAAAAAATTATCCTCCTCGTTACATCAATCACTGTGTTTGCCTCTTGCGGACCAAAAAAAACTGAAACTCAACTAAGCACTACTCCCAACCAGCTCACCGAACTCCAGCAGGCAGACGGCTGGAAACTCCTCTTTGATGGCCAAACATTGAATGGATGGAGAACCTTTAAGAACAAGGAAAATGATACATGGGAAGTACTTGACGGCACCCTTCATTGTAAGCCAGCACAGGAC
>JANYHW010000246.1 GCA_025358885.1 Cytophagales bacterium
AACTAAGCATCGATTCCAGAACGCAACATTGATATGGGCAAATGGTACTCTACCTGCAAAGCCATTCGCAGTAAACCCGGTAGTCTATTTCTTGTTTTGCCGCTGTTGCTGCTTCATATGGCATGTCTATATGGACAGGTACCTGTACTGCATATCGATCGCGGGGTAATTACACAAATCACTATCGGTTCAAGCACTCTGGATTTTTCCCGACCTGTCGTTTCCTACGAGGTTGGAGATAAATGGTATAATTCGGGAGAAGCCTCACCGCTGTCTGTTTCGATCGATGGCAACTCCGCGACGGTTCCCGGGAGAATAACCTTTACGAATAATTCAAAGGATACATTGCGCCTACACAACATTGTTCCTTTTGCCCCAACTGGAAAGGAGGTTTTCATCACCGGCAAAGGAACACATCGACTTTCGCGCACCCACCTTTTCCGGCCAGGACTTATGCCTGTCAATGTTATTGTACCCGACAATGCCTGGGACCTGGGCTATTGCGATATGCTTATAGCCGGCCAGGGTATTACCGGATTGACCCGTCGGGACCCAAACTCATATAAACTCGCCACCAGGCGGAGGTTTGAAACAGTCATCGCCCCAGGTGGTTCGGTTGGATATCTATTCTACGTAGAATCCTACAAGGGTACGTGGCAGGATGGACTGCGTAAGATGTTTCAGGAGAGAAAGTTGCATGATGTTGAGGCATTTGATGAATCAATCTACAACCGGTTGGATCTGAAGTGGATTCAAAGCGCCTATGTCATGCACCTGATGATGGCCTGGGACAATGACTATTATTCCCGCGAGACTGGTAAGTTCAATTGGCAGGAATTTCTGAAAAGAGGTAAGCGTCTGTATGGAGGTGACGATGTCATCTGTCTGTGGCCTACTTGGCCGACTCTGGGCCTTGATCAAAGGAATCAATTTGATATGTACCGCGATTTGCCGGGAGGGCTCAAGGCGTTGCGAATTCTGGCCGACACTTTACGTAAGAATAATATCAGGTTTTTCATCGCCTACAACCCATGGGATGAAAGCACCCGAAGCCAGGGGCACTTGCAAGGATTGGAACAATTGATCCGGGATACTTCCGCCGACGGTGTGGTACTCGATACCAAAGGAGAATCCTCTAAGGAGCTTCAGCAGGCTGCTGACCAGGTTAAGCCGGGTGTGATCATGTACAGTGAGGGGATGGCGGTGCCAAAAGACATGAGTACCATTGTGTCCGGAAGAGTACACAATGCACTTTATTATCCGCCACTGCTTAATCTGAATAAGCTGATCAAGCCTGACTTTGCAATCTTCCGTGTCGCTGAAGTGTACAAGGAACCCATACAGCGAGAATTTGCTGTCGCATTCTTTAATGGTTATGGCACGGAGATCAACCAGTTTGCACCTGGGCATCCTGAATGGGAGGACGAACAATACAAGTTCCTTGGAAAAACGTCAAGAATTCTTCGTGAAAACCACTCCAATTTTGTCTCAAAGGAATTTTCTGTTCTCTATCCTACCACGCATGATAGTCTTTGGGTCAATCGCTGGCCATTGGGTGACAAAACCATTTACACCATTTTCAGTCTTAAGCCGGAAGGATTCGCTGGAAAAATAATAAAAGTAACAAAGCGAGCCGGGTACCATTGGGTTGATCTGTTTCATCATTCCGAGGCAACGGTGCAAGAATACGGGGGTGACTATTTCGTCGAGGTAGGAGTGGATTCGTTCAATAAGAGTTTCCTTGGTACAAACAACGAAGGTCAATCGGGTTGCCTTGCAGAGTTGCCCGAAGCCGTTTCTTCAGCCCTGGAAGGAAATCTTTTGCGAATTACTTCTCAAGGTGGCACCGTCTTGAAAGTGTGGAAAGGGGATCCCGATTATGAAAAGGATCCGATCCTATTGGCCTCCGGAAATCAAGTTGTGGATACTTGGAAATCTTTCGGCCGATATGAAGGCAAGATTGTCATTCAGCTATTTAATAAGGATGAGCTGTTGGATGAAACGATTGTGGTCATTAAGCCGGGTACTCCACGCCTTGTAAGTAAGAGCGTGAATACCAAGGGATCAGTCACTATTCCAAGAGGGATGGCAAAGGTTCCTTCCGGGAACTTCACCTTTAAAGTCTCGCATGGTGATGACTTTATTCCATACCCAACAAATGGCGTAGGTCAGACATCTGCTATGAAGTCATTCTACATGGACAAGTTCCCTGTAACCAATGGAGATTTTAAAGTCTTTCTTGACGCATCAGGCTACAAGCCTTCCGACACGTCCAATTTCTTAAGACATTGGCAAAACAAACAAATTCCAAAAGGGGAGGAACATTTTCCAATTGTCTATGTCTCGTATGAAGATGCGCAGGCTTATGCGAAATGGGCGGGCAAGAGGCTCCCAACAGAATTGGAATGGCAATATGCAGCGCAAACAGACAAGGGGAAAGAATGGCCATGGAAGCAAGAGAGCCCCGTTGCGCGCAAAGAGCAGTTTGTGACAGAGACCCTCACGGTTTCAGCTTTGGAGGGTATTGATCCAAAGAATTGTAACCTGGGAGATGGTAAGCCATACGCAGTGGGGAGCTACGTAAAAGGCTCGAATCCATTTGGCCTCCAAGACCTGGTCGGCTGCGTTTGGCAACTGACAAATGATCTGTATGAGAGCGGGAGTTATGGATACATAATGATGAAAGGAGGGAGCTACTTCAAGCCATCGTCCAGTTGGTGGTATGTTCAGGGAGGTCCACGAGAGCTGCACTATAGACAGTTCCTGTTGAGAGTTAGTCAGGGCTTTGAGCGGAATGCTACGGTAGGTTTCCGCTGCATTAAGGATACAGATTGATTTTGTTCAAGATATACCATTTTGAAAAATACTTCATTATCAATAATTTAGGGCATTAGTCTTAATTTTTTTATCTAACTCGTATCAATCATGAGAGCAATTTGGAAAGGTCACATCCGTTTCTCACTGGTCACCATACCAATCAGGGTTTATAATGCAATCGACTCAGGTCAAACCCTAAGTTTCAATTTATTGTCCAAGGAAGGGCACAACCAGGTGAGCTATGAAAAAAAGGACAAAGTGACGGGCCAAACACTCCGCACAGAAGACATTGTGAAAGGGTATCAGTATGAACCCGGCCAGTTCGTGATCATAGACGATGAGGATTTCACGAAAGTCAGACTTAAAAGCACCAAGGTCATCGACATAGAGGGCTTTGTTAAAACCTCGGAGGTCCACCCCACGTTGTTTGATGCACCGTATTTTATCGGACCAGATGGCGATATCGCTGCCAAGACATATTCCCTTCTGGCAAAGACCCTTAAAGAAAGTGGTAAAGTAGGAGTCGGCCGCGTTGTCCTGCGCGACCGAGAGACGGTTGTTCTGCTTACTCCTGAAAAGAACGGCATCTTGCTGTATAAACTTCGTTATCCCAACGAAGTCAGAAGTATAACTGAAGTTCCACAACTGCTTGAAGATGTTAAAGTTGACAAGGAGCAGGTAAAGATGGCAAAGATGCTTGTGGATTCCATGTCGAAGCAGTTTGTAGACATAGAAATGAAGGACAATTACCAGGATGCGCTGCGTAGCATGATCCAGGCAAAGATAGAAGGCAAGGAAATCGTTACGATTGCCGAAGAGGAGACCCCTGTAGTGGATATCATGACCGCGCTGAAGGCAAGTATTGAGAAAGCCAAGAAGCCAATGGAGAAGGCGAAAGGTCCGGCGGCCAAAGCGAAGAAGAAATCATCCAAGGAAACAAAGACGGCCAAGAGGAAATCAGCATAGCCAGCCCGAATGCTTTTGGGAATTGCCTGCGTTGATGTTTTTTGAATTATCTTTGCTGCATGGCAAAAGTGGTGAAGTTTCCGATCCAACCACCGGAGAAGTTCGGCTTCTGGCCTGTTCGAAAAAAACGACCGGTTCCCCCTAATCGGCCCGGGCAGCTTAATCTCTTTGTTGGTGGGAAGGTCGTAAAGCTCAATCAGCTTAGCACATTCGAAGAAGCCCTGCTGCTGGATGAGCACGGAGATGAGCGTGCCAAGGACCTTTATTTGACAGCCATTAAGGAATTCGATAGTGTGCCAGACGCATTCTGCAACCTGGGGATCATTGAATCAAAGCTCCGTCACTTCAGCAAAGCCGTAGACTGCTTTACCCTTAGCCTGAAGGAGGATCCACGCCATTTTGAATCGCATTATAACTTGGCCAATCTATACGCCGAGTTGGGCAACCTACCCCTGGCTAAACTTCATTACCAGATTTCCATTAGCATAGAACCGGAATTTCCCAACAGCTATTTTAACCTTGGTCTGACTCAAGCCATGAGTAAGGAAATTGAAGACGCCGTACAATCACTTCTCACCTACAAGCGCCTCGCTGGGCAGGAAGATAACGGACAGGTTGATGAATTAATAGATAATCTCCTTCGAACTGTGAGGTAATTTCAAGGCTTACAGGGACCAAATCGTAACATAGAACAATACCATGCGGTAGACCTCCAGGGTCACCCTCAACACCGCAATCATGAGAATCGATTTCAGGACAAGTCTCACCCCACGTTCATCGTAGAAAATAAAACCAGAGCGGAAGAGAAAGAAAAGGTTGGTTACAATAAAAATGGATGTCAATACGAATTCATCGAGGTAGGCACCGAGGTGAGCCAGGTTTACGACCAAGGTTAGAAATATTGCATTGATCAGCAGGTTGAAGCATACGAGCTCCACGGAAAGACCGACGTGGTCAGTAAAGTAGCGCTGACGGGACCGGTACATGAGATTTAGAGGGAGAGAAGCCAATACGGCAAACACAATCACCAGCATTTTTGCAAAGCGGGTGGTCTTTTGGTCATAGATGATCGAAAACGAATTCACATCATTTACGCCGAGTTCGATCATCTTCCGGGCAACCGTGGTTGCCGCCACCTTGCTATGGAAGGAATTTAACTGTGTGCGGAGTGAAGCATTAAAAAGCTGGATCAGGGGAAAAAGGAAATAAATCAGGTTGAGAAAAAAGAACATCGATAGTGGCTTGAGGTACTTTACCCTCCGGCCTTCGGCGAATTCCCTGGAAAGAAAACCCGGCGTTTTAATAATGACCCACAGTGTCCTTACAAAGCGGTTGTCCGCAAAGGTCAGGGCGAGAAACATGCTGTTGAGGAAGGTGCGGAAGGATCTGTCCTGGGGCAGGATTACTTTTTCTCCACATTCATTGCAATAGTTGCCGTTGAAAAGGTTACCGCAATTTTTGCATACGTGCACTCCCGCTGGTTGACTCATTCTATCAGAATCTGCAAAGATAACACCAATACATTTCCCCAGATTGGTATTAGAATTGAATTAATCTATTGCAATCTTTTCAAGCCATTCAGGACGAGTTTGGCCCTGCTTCTGAATGCCGGGCTTGCGTAAGGAAGCTGGTCTTCGATGATGAGTCGTAATTCCCTCTGCAGGTCCGGCAGGGAATGGGCCAGATTGGAAATCACCGTCATTGAAAATACCCTGGCGGCAATAGGTTCTTTTGGATCTGCCAGGCAATCAAAACAGAAGGCGGCAACTCTACCCTGATAGGCACTGGGGATGTCGATGAATTGCAGTAATCGTATGACGCTTCTTTTCACCGCATCATGCATTCCTTGGGTTTGTGCAGCCTTGAGAATGGCGTTAAGATGTGGCCTTACCAGGTTTGGATATTGTTCAACACAGTTGCTTAGGGGCCAGGAAGCACGCTGGGTAACCCGGTAAGGACCAGCCAGGAATGCCAAGACTAATTCCTTAAATCGGCCAGGGTCATTACCAACAAAGGCCACAATCTTGTCAGTATTGGCTTTTGAGTGCTCCCTAAGAATTTCCCGTACCACATTCATTATCAATAATTTACTTTAAGACAAACATCATAACTTATTGATTATTAGGATATATACATTGCTTTTTATAAATTAGCAGTTCCAAATAACGATTAGTTTTATGCTATTACTTTTTGCTATCGTTGGTTTCCTTGCATTCCAGATCGGCCACTGCCTTTTGTGCTTTTACCTCATGGACGAGAGGCGTTACAGGAAATTTATCAACAACGGATTGAGCTCAGTGTTCTAAGCCGAAAAGCTTCGAGATTTCTGCCGACACTTTCTTTGGTTTCCCCGATTGGGAATCCAGGAGACACCATGTGGTGCAAGCAGACGACAAGGCCTTTCGATCACTCGATCTCTGTATCAGGACATAGCGCCTTTGCCTTGGCCCCTCGGGCTGAGCAATCCATGTCGACGCAATAATCTCGTCGCCAGGCAATGCAGGGGAGTGATAGTCAATCTCGTGCCGGAGTACCACCCAATTCCACTTCGCCCTCATTTCCAGGGATGCCTTGCTTTTCCAATGAGCAAAAGCGACTTCCTGTACCCATCGCACATAGACGACATTATTCACGTGATTCTGATCATCAATGTCATCCGACACTACAGGAATAGTGAGGCGAAATACTTCCCTGTCTATGGGTACCTCCAACTTCTCCATTACCTTACTTTACTTGCTGCGGACATGAATCTCTCCTTTACAATTCTTCGAAACCAGGTGGGAGCAAAACGTTTTAATCTCCACATTTTGCGGGCAGCCTTTGGCAAAATGATATACAGCTCGTGATTTCCTGCCCGAAAAAGGATCTCCTGGGCCACTTCTTTCGCTTCCAGCCTTGAATGATCAATAAAGAACTGCGTTGTCTTCTTCACCCGTTCACCACCCCGGGCATGTTGGGCAATGTTTGTCTTGAAGTAGGCTGGTTGAATGCACGAAACATGCACTCCATGGTCGATCAATTCTCCATATAGGGTTTCGCTCAAGGCAACAACAGCAGCCTTCGTCATGTTGTAGGCACCCATCGTTGGGGCACAGGTAATGGCTGCAAGGCTGGCCGTATTAAGGATGTGACCGGATCTTTGCTTCTTAAATGTTGGCAGAAAAAAATAGCAGCCATAAATAACACTGAACTGGTTAATCCTAGTCATCCACTCCCAGTTGTCAAGTGAATATTCTTCAAATGCACCACCGTCACCTACACCGGCGTTATTGAAGAGTAAATCAATTCCCTGAGCCTGCCGCAGGAATTCGGCGGCAATCTCCTGGTATTGATTCCTGTCGGATACATCGAGGTGATAGGAATAAACCTTTGCACCGAGTGTGATAAATTCTGCAGCAGCAGTAGCCAGAGCACCATCATCGATATCTGCGATTCCAAGGGTCCATCCATCCTGCGAAAGTTCAATTCCAAATGCTTTGCCGAGTCCGGATGCAGCACCTGTAATAAATGCTCTCCTGGAGGGATATTGCTTTGTAAGGTTATAGTGCATCGTTAATTAAATTAAAGTTAAAATCCGGAAATGCCATGTCGATCACAGGGATTCGGAATCAATGGCTTTGCTTCCGCGTTCACCCAGGTTCCGGATAACATGGATGAGCTGCCCGAATCTTGGATCCTTAGAGTACCCCTGTTTCCACCGTGCATAAATCTGTTGTGCGATGACCGCATTCTTGAAAAGTCCGAAAACATAATAAAATACGGGACTGGGGATTGATCGACCGCTTTTCTCCGAATAGCGCTGCACTACTTCGCTCCGGGTAAGATTTCCGGGAAGCCAGGAAACATTAAATATCTTGGCAAGATCGCCATCATTCTCCTCAGCCCAGTAGGCGAGTGATGCGCCAACATCCATCCATGGATCCCCAACAGTAGACATTTCCCAATCCAGTACACCAATGATCTCCGATAAATTACCCTCCTTGAGCACAAGGTTATCGTATTTATAGTCATTGTGAAGTAAAGTTGGAATTGATTCTACAGGCTGGTTCAAATGGAGCCATTTGCTCACGGATTCCAATGACTCAATCCTATCGGTCAGAGCCGCTTCATATCGCTTCGTCCATCCTTCTACCTGCCGCTGTACATAGCCCAGTGGTTTACCAAGTTGAATGAGTCCTGTACTTTCAAGGTCAATGGCATGCAGCGCGACCAGGTTGTCCACCAATGATTCAGAAATCTTCCTCATGTCCGGAGGATTGAGTTTAATTTCTCTGACCGAGGAAGGACGCAGGATCACTCCCTTAATTCGCTCCATGATATAAAAAGTGGTGCCAATGACATCTACATTCGCGCACAGCACCATGGGCAGAGGAACCTTTGCATAGTGCTTCCTAAGAAGAGAAAGGACTTTAAACTCTCTTCCCATGTCATGCGCGGATTTGATCGCAGCTCCAAACGGTGGCCGCCGCAGGATATATTCGCCGTCACTTGTCCGAACAAGATAGGTAAGGTTGGAATAGCCCCCGGGAAATTGTTGTTGACCTGTAATGGGACCAATCGGGCAAGACTCCTGTTTCAGGTAATGGTTAAGCGCAGCCAGGTCAATTTCTTCCCCTTCCCGAACAGGAACTGGTTGGTCAATAGGGATCATGCGGGTCTTTTCTTCTTCTTGATGTCAAGTCCATAGCCCTTCAAAATATTCAAAGCGAGACTTTGTTTATGTACTTCATCGGCGCCGTCCCATATCCTCGCACCCCGCTCGTGCTGAAACATGGTGGCCAGCATGGTTTCATCCGTCAAGCCGAGCGCACCATGGACCTGGATAGCCCTATCAAGCACCTTGAGCATCATATTGGCTACGTAGAATTTGATTCCTGAAATCCGATGGCGTGCGGCAGGGGCACCCTCCATATCGATAGCCGTTGCCACACTGAGGACAAGCAGCCTGGCGGCATCAATTTCTACGCGACTCTCGGCGATAAATCCTTGTATGAATTGCTTTTCACCCAACATCACGCCCTCATCTATTTCCCTGGAAACAGCTCGTTTGCACATCAGGTCAAGTGCTTTTTCAGCCATACCAATCCAACGCATGCAATGATGAATGCGCCCTGGACCCAGCCGTTCCTGCGCGAGTTGGAATCCAGACCCTTCTACTCCGATAAGGTTGCCCACAGGGACTTCACAATTTTCAAACCGCACCTCCGAATGGCTGGCCCAGCCTGCACCTGTTTCACCAAAGATTGGAATCTTGCGGATGTGTTTGAAGCCCGGATTGCTGGTAGGAACGATGATCATACTGGCCCGCTGGTATTTCGAGGCTTCCGGGTTTGTAACTGCCATGACAATTGTAAACGTGGCACCCTCAGCGCTTGAAGAGAACCACTTGTGACCATTGATTATGTATTTGTCGCCTCTCCTGACGGCTAGTGTACCAAGCCGTGTAGGATTCGAGCCTGCAAACTCCGGCTCTGTCATTGAGAAGCAGCTGCGAATCTTTCCTTCCATCAAAGGATGGAGGTATGTTTTCTTTTGGTCATCAGAGCCAAACTTGCCAAGCAATTCCGTGTTGCCAATATCCGGTGCCTGGCAGTTGAACGTGTAATGTCCATAGAATGGTGTTTGTGCAAGAGCCTCGCTGATTTGGCCGAACTCACAAAGGGTAAGACCCAGGCCGCCCTCATGTTTAGGAAGATGAAGCCCCCAAAGGCCTGCTGATTTGACTTTTTCACGTTTGGCATCAAGCAGTTTGTATGTTTCTTCCGCACTTCGTTTGTGATGGCCTTCCTCGAGGGGCAGGAGTTCTTTACTTACAAATGCCTTCACCTTTGGAAGGAGTTCAACGAGCCGGTCGGTTGCAAATACTTTTTCCATGATGCGTCTAAGAATACTTTTTAATTAACTATATCGTCGTTCCGCCATCCGCATGAAACATAGTGCCTGTACAATAACCAGATGCATCTGAAGCCAGGAATACAGCCAAGGCTGCAATTTCATCTACGGTGCCCATCCGACCCATCGGCACCATCTTCATAAATTTCTTCAATATATTCTCGTCTTGCCACAAGGCCTGAGAGAACTTGGTTTTAATAAGTCCAGGACAAATGGCATTTACGCGAATGTTGTCAGGGCCCCATTCCTTTGCCATGACTTTGGTCAGCATGTTCAAGGCAGCCTTTGAAACTGAATAGATTCCTAGTCCCGGATCGGGTCTGTCGCCAGCGATGGAACTGATGTTGATAACTGAACCGCTTCCTTTTAATTTCATGTGGGGATAAGCAAGTTTTGAAAGCTCGAATGGTGCTTTTACGTTGATATCCATGATTTTATCGTAAGCCCACTCTTCCGTCTGGACCACCGGGCCAAATGCAGGATTTGAGGCTGCATTATTGACCAGAATATCAAGGCCGCCGTAGGTCTCGACCGTTTTGTCAATAAGAAGTTTTATGAATTCGCCTTCTCCCGCGTTCCCTGCGACGGCCGTGCAATCGCCACCCGAAGTTTTGATCCGCGCCGCTACTTTATCCAATTCTTCCTTCTTGCGGGAGTTGATAACCACCTTAGTGCCTTGTGCTGTAAGAGCGATGGCAATGGCTTCTCCAATTCCTTTGCTGGCACCCGTGATGAGCGCCACTTTGTTCTTCAGGTTAAGGTCCATCAGGTGTTGTTTGGTTTGATAGTGAGAGTGACTCCTAACGTGTCTTCAGCAGGAGCTTGTTCAGCTGAATTAGGTCCTTTTCCTTAAAGGCTTTCCAATCGCTCATAACTTTTTCAAATTGAGGCTGAGCGATGGTTGCACCCGCCTTGCCCTGGCTTGTTACAGGCATATCAGAATCCTGGTATAGACCCATTAATGATCCGTAGATATCGCTGAGTCTGCCAAAACTTGGGTCTGTACTTCCGCGGGAAGTATTTTCCAACTTGCTTAACTTTTGATCAATTGCGCTAAGTTCTTCAGTCCCTCTTGACAATTCCAATGAAGACTTGATTCTTGCCCGATAGCTTTTAATTTCCCCCAAATTGGCTAAACACTGTAACCTGTTGTTGTAGACGGCAAGGGAGAGATCATGTTGAGTTTTCAGATCCTCTGAAGATGTTTTGACACGCGGATCCATTTTGATGGTCAGCGATTGGGAAGTGGAGGCGCTGTTCGCTGTCAGTGTGATTTTATACGTGCCCGGCAAAACCCAGGGTGACGTTGGATCGGGAGAAGTTTGCCCATTGGTAGCAGAAATCGGATAGGATGGAGGTAGATCCAGAGGTGCGTAGTGCATATCCCACATAAATCGGTGAGCACCGGCCTCTGCAGAAAGTATTTGTTGTGGACGAATCCAATACAGCGGAATATTCTGATTACCAATTTCATAAGGCTTATCATCACTGCTGAACTTTCTGACAAGAGTATTGTTCGCATCAAAAATTTCAAGGGTTACAGGCCCCTTTACTTTCTCCTTAAGATAGTAGTCTATGATAGCACCATCGGGAGGATTTTGACCTGCAGGTTCCTCTGGTGGCAACGGTGTATCGGGATACATACTCCATCGGACCCGGTATGCCACTTGTGGCTGATATAAATTGGAATTTGCTGATGCAGTGGATGCATTGAGCTGTCGAAGGGGAGCGACGTTATCCAATATCCAAAACGAGCGGCCATGGGTTCCTATAACAAGGTCATCGTCCTTAATTACAAGGTCACGCACTGAGGTTGCCGGCATGTTTAACTTAAGCGACTGCCAATGATCGCCATCGTCGAAGGATACAGCTACGCCAGTTTCTGATCCGGCAAATAAGAGCCCTTTCCGTTGAGGGTCTTCCTTCACAGCATTGATGGGAGAGTTGGGTAAGCCATTAACGATCTCCTGCCAGGTTGACCCTCCATCGCGTGTTCTGAATATATGCGGTCGCATATCGTCAAGTCGAATAGAATTCACAGCGGCATACGCGGTGTTCGGATCGAAATGGCTGGCATCCATGACAGAAACTTTGCTCCATGAAACTATTGCAGGAGGAGTGACATTCTTCCAATTCTTTCCGCCATCGCGCGTGACCTGAATCAACCCATCGTCTGTGCCGGCCCAAAGGGTATTAATATCTTTATAGGATGGCGCAAGGGTGTATACAACACCTCTCCTGGGCATGGACTTCATTTCATTCGTCGTGTAAATGCCGACACTGCCCGGGATGTCCCAGGCTTCACGGCTAAGGTCCGGACTGATCACGTCCCAGGAGTCGCCACCATTCTGGGTTTTGAAAATGACATTGCCAGCGAAGTAAAGTGTCTTTGGATCGACTGGTGAGAAGAGTACAGGGGCTGTTCTGACGAATCGATATTTGCCGCTGCGCACTGCCTCCGGCGAAATGTTTTGCACTTGTCCGGTACGTTTGTCGAAGCGCGTAATTTTTCCGCCATAAATGAGATTGGGGTTAAGAGGATCAACAGCTACATAGCCATATTCCTCAACACCTACCGGATGCCATTCACGGAAAGTTATCTGCCCATCATTACCCCGGCTGACAATTCCCACCGAGCCACTTTCCTGCTGACCACCGTACACATTGTATGGAAATTCATTGTCAGTGCTTACGTGATAGAATTGGGCTGTGGGTTGATTGTACCATGAACTCCAGGTTTGACCGCCGTTGACTGTGATCGTTGCCCCCTGATCCAGCCCAAGAAGCATGATGTCCGGATTGTTGGGATTGATCCAAATGCGGTGATAGTCATCCCCGCCCGGTGCACCCTTGATTCCAGTCCATGAAGTTCCTCCATCCGTAGATTTCCACATGACCACATTGGCGCTAAAGACAATGTCTGGATTTTGTGGATGTACTTTCACTTCTGCGAAATCGCTACCCCGGCTCCAGATACGAGGGTCGGGAGTGGTGCGATACCATGAGGCGCCTGCATCGTCGCTGCGATAAATGCCGCCAAGCTGGGGAGAGTCGACCGTCGCATACATTCGGTTCGGATCACTCGGTGCGATACAAAACCCTATACGGCCAAGGCCTTGTTCAAAAGTGGGCAAACCCTTGGTCAACTTCGTCCATGTTGTACCACCGTCAGTCGATTTGTATAGTCCACTGGCCTTGCCTTGCCAGGAACCGTTTTCCCATGGACCCTGGCGTGCAGCCCAAATGTCAGCATACACAATATTGGAATTCTTTGGATCGAGCACCACTTGTGCCGCACCGCTATTCTCATCAATGTAAAAGACGCGTTCCCAATTCTTACCTCCATCCGACGTGCGGAAGATTCCTCGCTCAGTGTTGGGACCATACGGGTGTCCTAGTACCGCCGCAAAGACACGGTTTTCGTTCTTGGGATCTATGGCAAGGCCTCCAATTTGTTGGCCATCGTGAATTCCAGTGTTTGTCCAGGTCTTTCCCGCATCTGTGGATTTGTAGATCCCATCACCAATGGAAAGGTCAGGCCTTTGAATGCCTTCTCCGCTAGCGACATAAATGATGTTTGGGTTGGAGGGAGCGACGACAACGTCACCTACTGAACCGGTGGGCTGATCGTCAAAAATGGGTTTCCAGGTGAGTCCATAATCATTTGTCTTCCACACTCCACCATTGTTAACACCCATGTAAAAGACATTGGGTTGCTGCTCTACGCCTACAGCACCGACCGTTCTGCCGCCACGGTGAGGACCGATCATCCGCCATCGCATGGCATTGAATAGTCTTGGATCGAAAGGTTGTGCAAGTACCGCTTGCCATGAGATGAACAGCAGTAAGGCGATTTTGAGAAATTTCATTTTCATAGAATCAATGTCATTTATGAGGAGTCTAAAATATCCAGAACCGGCATCAATTGCTATAGATATTTTACGAATGATTGTACATTGTGATGGATATAAAACTTACCCATGCAGAAATCAAAACCCTTAGCGATAGCAATCTTTCTGACGCTATTATGTTCTTGTCAACCAAAGCAAGAGGAGCACGTTACCGGGCTGGCGCTTGACTGGGAAGCTCTTGCCAGCAAGATTATTGAGCGCAGCGACCTTCAGACAGGCGAACGCGTGATTATGGTGGGGCAGCCGGGGCATTTTGATCCATTGGTTAAGGCCCTAACTGAAAAAATCCCGAAGACCGGCGCAGTTTACCTGGGCACAATTAGTGTCGATTCAACATTGTGGCCAGAATCATGGAAGACAGAATTTATTAAATCAGCGATGGCATCTCCAGGATATGATAGCCGTAGTCTGCTGGACAATATCGACTTGGGAATTATGCTTCCTGGGGCGAGCCCAGCCGACCTACCCTACGCCACCTTGCAAGGGTCATTAAGACAAGGTATAGGAAGGACGATTCATTTTCATTGGAGTGGCGCTTTTGATTTCAATGGAAGAGTATCGCCAATGACTGATGAAGTGAACGCGGTATATCAGGAAGCGATTCTGAATACAGACTATGATGCGCTTGGTTCGAAACAACTTGAATTTGAGACTGCCGCGCGCAAGGATTGGATAGTTGTAACCACGCCTGAAGGCACGAACATCAGGTTTAGAATCGGGGATAGGCCAGTCACCCGGCAAGATGGTGATGCCTCCAAAAGCAGGACATCATCAGCGCGTAACCTCATTGATAGGGAAGTGGAGTTACCGGCTGGTGCCGTCCGAATGGCTCCCCTGGAAGAGACAGTTGAGGGTACTATTTTTTATCCTGACTTGTATTGGGGCAATCAAAAGGTAGAGGGACTGGTTATTGCATACAAAGAAGGAATGATAACGGATCTCCGTGCGAAAGTAGGGAAGGATTCAGTGGAAGCCGTGCTCAACAAAGGAGGTCTCGCAGCGCATTCATTCAGGGAATTTGCACTTGGATTCAACCCGCTACTTAAGGTTCAGAGAACATACCTTCCACATTATGGCTATGGTGCAGGTGTTGTGCGTTTGTCGTTGGGAAACAATCAGGAGTTGGGTGGGAGTGTGACGTCAGGAGAATATGCGCGCAATACTTTCTTCACCAATGCCACCGTGATGATTGGGGCGGACGTATGGGTTAAAGATGGAAAACTCGTGAAATGAGAATGCTCGATTGAGAAAGATTTAATAGAATGTGACTAGAGAAAAAATGAAACGATTA
>JANYHW010000011.1 GCA_025358885.1 Cytophagales bacterium
GCCGTGGAATGGTACGATCAAAGGCGGCAGGTTGAATTGTTGGAGGAAGAGATAAAGCAATTGAAGGAAAAGGAAGCAACACTGTCCACAGAATCGGGGAGTTCTGATATTTTTGTAAAATCAGGAACGAAGAGGGTGCGTGTTGATCGCGAGGCCATAACCTATGTTCAGGGACTAAAAGATTATGCCATACTTTTTACTCATGAAAATAAATTAATCGTTAAGGGTACCCTGAAGAATGTTGAGGAAATGTTTCCTCCGGGAATGTTGATCCGTATCCACAAATCCTACCTTGTCGTGAAAAGCAAAGTATCTTCTGTCTCTGCCCATTCCGTTCAAATTGGAAGCCAAATGGTGCCGATCGGCAGAAGCTACAAACAAAACGTAAAGGAGATCACTTTGGAGGTTTAGCCCTGCTCTGTCAGATATGATCACACCTCTTGTAACAGAGTCCTGAATGAGACTTGTTGATCGCCGAATTTCTTTTTCCCGTCCTCGCGCAAGGCCGGAGCAAACTCTTCAAGGTATCGGTCAATTTCATTTATCGATGTCGCAGAATATTGTATGGCGTAGGAAACAGTTTCTTCATCTTCGGTGGTAAGCACCTTGTACATCCGGTGGCCCGTAAACATTCCGGTGCGTAACACATCCGGAATATGGATCTCCCGCATCCACACCAGCCACTCTTGTTCAATCCCTTTGTCAACTCCGACGGTTACATTGTAAATCAGCATATTCAAAATTAGGGATCACCCTGAACATAACAAATGGATTGTGCTCACTTACTAAAAAGGGCCTTCTTCACTGTTTGCTGTTGCCCAAGCACCAGGGCCAGCAACACGAGCAAGGTGCCCAGAATCGTAAAGGGCGTAATGGGTTCCTGGAGCAAAATGGATGCATAAGCAAGTCCGAAAATGGGGCATAGAAACAGCCATAGAGAAGCCTTCACCGCATCTGACTTCAGCAGATAAAGCCAAAGCTGGACGGCGCCAATGGAAACAGGAACAACCAGCCAGGCTATAGAGGCCCAGAACCGAAGATCAAAATGATTTGGCTTGGAATGGAAGAACATGGTGACGGGGAGTAACAAGATGCCTCCGATCAACACCTGCCATCCATTTATCGACGTTCTTGACATCGTCCATGGAACGCTGGCATAGTAAACAGATCCGAAAGAATAAGCCACCATACATGTTGCAAGAAGTACAAGCCCCGTAACGGTGGCATAACTGTCTTGTAAGAGTGGATAGGCAGCGATAACCACGCCTACGATTCCGATCAGAATACTTATCCACTCAATGCGACTTACAGGACGTTTCAACCACAGGGCTGTCATGGTACTGATGAGAAGAGGATTCAAGGCCAGGGCGATTGCAGTTATACCTGCTGTCACTTCGTCAAGTGAGATGATGAATACACCCAGGTAGATGGTGGTATTGAATAGGGCAAAGATAGTTAGGTGTTGCCATTCATTCAGTTTCGGAAGGCGATCCTGTTGAACCAATGTAGCGTAGACAAGAAGAATGATACCGGCAATGATAAACCGAAAATTGAAAAGTACGAGTCCTTCAGCAGACTCCAGTCCGATCTTGCCGGCTACCGATGCGGAAGCCCAAAGGGCTGAAAACAATATGCCAGTGAGCAGATATCTGGTGTGGTGCATGGCCGGTGAATGAGTTGACTACAGGTTCAATCAGTGAAGCTGAAGATTCGCAGGTATAGCGGTGATTGGCTCAACGGCCAGAGCCCGGTAGTAAACCTCGCATCCTTCTGATTGAAGTTGGATCTTGCCTTTTTGCAGCCGGGTTTCGCTGCCGTTGTCAACTTGTCTTGAGTGATACAATCGCATCACGACCACGCCATTCATGATGTGGATGCTCGAATCGCCCAGGCAATATAATTCGATTGTGTTCCATTCGCCGGTTGGTTTTTCTGCATCAGGATTCTTAATGCATCTTCTTCCAATGTCTGTCTTGTCTTTGAAAGTGAGCAATGCTCCCTTGGGGTTGTATACATATTGGTCTTTTTCATTTTTCTCCGCGGGGATATCAAATATTGCACCGGCCACTCCCCAATAATCACCGCAATCGCCTTCTTGAATCTGAAACTCCTGGGAACGCATCCACGCACGCGCATCTACACCATGTGGGCCCACGGCATGGTACAACACACCGCTATCACGCTTTCTGTTTTGGAATGATGGAATCTTGGCTACACCCCATTTGAATTGAATTGTGAGATGATAGTTTTGAAATTCCTGTAGCGTTGACAATCCTCCGTAGAATTCTCCGGATACCCGAATGGCGGGCGCCCCATCCAATGTCACTACTGAGAAAACATGTTGAGGGTCATTGTTTAGTCCGGGTGGCGGAATGCTGTCGGCAGCAGAGGCGATGTAGGCGTCCCAGCCCTGAAGGTCCTTGCCATTGAAGAGGTCCTGATTTTGTTTGGAAGAGCATCCCCACCATGCGGAAACTGCCATAACCCAAAAGATCGATGTCGAAGCCAAATTTCGGTTTGTCATGCGTTGATTAGATTATTGATAAATGTGTCCATTGGTGTTCATGCTACATAATCCGCCAGGTACTCAAAATACGGCGAGAGTCTTCCATTTTCAGCGATGGTCCCCCGCGCAATGATCGATTCGTTGTCGGCGGTAAGCAAGGGTTTCAGAATCCTGTCGATGAGATCCCTGCCGAATTCCTCCGATGCACTGCGCGGAAGTTCGCAGGGAAGATTGTCGATAGCCATTACTGTAACAAACCTGTCGTCGTTCCCCAGAGGTGGATGGGTAGTATCGGTAGCAGGATCGTAGTCATACAAGGGATCCACGATGGATGTCGCTCGTTTTGTACTGGGCACTGACCCATTGATATCACAAGTGATGTCGGCAATAACCCGGATCTTGAAATCCGTTGCGAGCATATCGGCCTTTGAAAACAATGGAGGTGCTTTTGGGTTCCAATAGGCACCTGCCAGAAGCAAGTCACTGACTTTTGTGAACTCCCTGAATTGGGCATCATAGCGTTCGGGATATAGGTGAAATTCTTCGCGGTTGAAATGTCCGCCATCCCGGCGCGTGTGATAGTCCGCACTGCTCAATTGTACGTAAACCGGCTCGGTAAATTTTGTGGTCGTAAAATCCTGTGGACTTACCTTGCGAATCCCGGCGGTGTCGAGCGTTTCCATGGCGCCTTTGGCCACCCTGCCTGCACCGGTGAGGGCAATTTTAATGGGGGGAAGTTTCACGTTCCGAAGTTCCAATTTCAAGTCATTGATATCGAAACATTCGAAGGCCCTTCGCAAGGTGAATAATTTGTTTCTCCTGCCATATGTCCACAAACCATTGTAGGCCCCTACAATGCCGGCATACCGGCCAAAGGCAACGAGGCGATTCCCTTGCGTATCCTTAAGCGCTTCGTAGTCGATCAGTCGGATTTTCTTTTTAAGAATCTCCTGTAGGAGCTTCTTATTATAGGGTTGCTTCTTGAGTGTGTGAGAGAAGAAGAGGTAGGTCTTGTTGGGGATCAGGTCTGGCAGTTGAACTTCCTTGATGCCCATGAGGATATCGCAGGTACGCATGTCATCTGTAATGGGAGTGTCAACCGACTGAAATTCTTCATCCCGATAACAACGCAGGGGACTTGGCTGGCAGACTACGGAAACATGTGGAAACCGCTGCATGATCTCCTCTGTTTGAAGGGGCGTGAATGCCACCCGTTTATCGGGCGGGATTCTGCCTTCACGGATAAGTCCAATGGTTATGGGTTGCATGACAAATCAAATCACTTAAAAGTAATCACTATTCAGCAAATCGCGGCCAAACCTTTTTTACCTTTCACGTATGGATTATGTGATTTTGACTGGCAGTTGGGTGATGTATTTTGTGTTGCACAGCTATTTAGCGTCAGAAACAACGAAGAGATTGGTCCCCATTGGCCCGCGTCCGTATCGATTGTTATACAGTGCTTATTCTACGGTTGGCCTGGTTGGCCTTTTGATATTCAACGGAAGTATTCGGGGGAATTATTTCTTTGCAAGTGAGGGACTCATTCGTTACGTCAGCCTGGTTCTTACCACCTTTGGTGTGATGACGATCCAACTTTCCTTCAGGCACTATGGTGTAAAGTCGTTCCTGGGATTTAAAGAAGAAAAGAAGGAACTGAAGATTGAAGGAATTTTAAAATACATCCGGCATCCCATCTACGCCGGGCTGGTGATGGTAACGTTGGGCTTTTTCCTCTTCATTCCGAATCTCCCGACTCTTATTTCATGCGCTTGCATTTTCCTTTACCTGCCAATCGGAATTTACCTTGAAGAGAAAAAATTATTGGCTGCCTTCGGCGAGGAATACAAGAGGTATATGGATCAGGTACCGGGGCTCATACCAAGATTGCCTCTTTCCCCTCGTGGCTAACCCTTCAGGAGTCCGCCTAGCAACGAACTGGCTTCTTTGCGACTGTTGGCCCCGTAGGGTGATAAAGCCTGCACCAGTTTGCGAATAGGCATGGACTGAAGCCACACTTTTCCGGTTCCGCGCAAAGTGGCCAGGAATATTCCCTCTCCACCGAAAATCATTGACCGTAGGTCTCCTGCAATCTGGACATCGAAGTCAATGTTTGATTCAAAGGCCACCACACAACCCGTGTCGACGCGCAACGTCTCATTATTAAGCGTACGTTCTATTACAGTGCCGCCGGCATGCACAAAGGCCTTGCCATCTCCTTGGAGTTTTTCCAGGATAAATCCTTCTCCGCCCACGAGTCCGGAGCCGAACTTCCTATTGAAGAATATCGACAATTTGGTTCCATACGCTGCACAAAGGAACCCGTCTTTTTGTACGATCAATTCCTGATTAAGGCTCGTGGCAAGGTCTATGGGAATAACTGTTCCTGGATATGGCGCAGAGAACCCTACTTTCGCTTTCTTGTTTCCCCGGTTCGTAAAATGAGTCATGAAGAGTGACTCACCCGTCAGTACGCGACTGCCAGCGGAAATAAGTTTGTCAAAAATACTTTGGTTGGCCGACGAGCCGTCACCCATTTTCGTTTCGAAAAGGATCCCATCTTCCATAAAAAGCATGGCGCCGGCTTCGGCGATGACTGTTTCAAGAGGATCCAGTTCGATCTCTACAATCTGAATACTTTCGCCTTTTATCTGGTAGTCGATTTCGTGTGAATTCATACGAGAATGATTGGTAGTTCTATTACGGAATTCGTGACTCGAAGTTGCCGGCCACAAAGACAGGAAAACCACAAAAGTTTTTCAGGAAGAGAACCTGGAGATATTCCTGGTGTCTTTTGTGATAAGAAAACAGAAATACTACTTCTTCTTTGTTTTTGACTTCGGCTTGTCGCCCTTCTTCATGTCATCGTAGTCTTCCCTCTCAGCCAGTTTCTTATCGTCCACATTCTTATTGAGGAACTCGTTGATCTTCTCAATGTTCATGTTGGAGCGTATCTCTCCGAATGTATCAATAGAAACCTCCAATCCATCGAGATCTTTGTGTACCCTTGGCTTGGGCTTGATTTTTTGGGACTTCATGGAGGTAGATTTCTTTGTCATGGTCAGGCAACTTTTAGTTTCAGGGTATCCAATGCGTACCGAATTCTTCTCACGACTTCTTCATTCCCCAGTATTTCGAGTGTCATCATGAGGTCTGGTCCTGAGGCTCCTCCTGTAATGGTCGTGCGGAGAATTTGCAGAATTTGACCGGTCTTGATTCCCAAATCAGCAGTTACCATCTCTAACGTATTCTTGGCCGTCTCAGCCGTAAGGGGAGGCATGGATCTTACCTTTTCGCTAAAGCCGCTGAGCGCCTTTACAGCATCTTCATTCCATTTCTTGGCGACCGTTTGTTCATCAAAAGCGGAAGGGGCGACAAAGAAGAATTTTCCCTGCCCCCAGAAATCCTGAGGAAATGTTACTCGTTCTTTCATGACGTTGGCAATCTTCAACGCCTTGTCGGGTGTGCAAGAAATGTTTTGTTCTTTCAAGGTGCCCATCAGATATCCTACCATGACAGATTCAGGCTGGGCTTTTAGGTATTGCTGGTTGAACCACTGGGCCTTTTGGATGTCAAAGCGGGCGCCCGCTTTTCCAATGCGTTCAATCGTAAAGGCCTCAATCAGCTCACCCATGGAAAAAATTTCTTTTTCAGTTCCGGGGTTCCACCCAAGAAAAGCGAGGAAGTTGATCATGGCATCAGGAAGATAGCCGCGCTCGCGGAATCCCAATGAAAGTTCTCCTGTATTCGGATCCTTCCAGTTAATGGGAAAAATCGGAAAACCCATTTTGTCGGCGTCCCGCTTGCTTAGTTTGCCATTGCCATCCGGCTTTAACAAAAGGGGGAGATGGGCGAACTGCGGCATGTCATTTTTCCACCCAAGGTACCTGTACAACAACACATGCAAAGGTGCGGAAGGGAGCCACTCTTCACCACGAATGACGTGCGAAATTTTCATCAGGTAGTCGTCTACCACGTTGGCAAGATGATACGTGGGCATACCGTCTGATTTCATCAGAACCTTGTCATCAATTTCTGTGGAGTCCACGGAGACGGCACCGCGGATAAGGTCTGTCAGTTCAATTTTTTCGCCTTGTGGCACCTTGAGCCGGATAACATAAGGCTCGCCGGAACTCAGTTTTTGTTTCACTTCACTTTCCGAAAGGGTGAGTGAGTTACTCATTTGAAGTCGCGTCTGATTTCCGTATTGCGCATTGGCACCGGCCGTGGCCTTTAACCTTTCACGCATGGCCTCCAGCTCCTGGGCCGTATCGAAAGCATAATAGGCGTTGTCATCCGCGATCAACTTCATGGCATAGGGAAGGTAAATTCCTTTTCGCTCGGATTGACGGTAAGGCGCGTAAGGTCCCCCCGCACCTACTCCCTCGTCTATCTGTATCCCCGCCCAGGCCAGTGAATCCAGGATATATTTTTCGGCACCTTCGACATAGCGTCCCTGGTCAGTGTCTTCAATGCGAAGAATCATCGTGCCCTTATTCTTTCGGGCAAGCAAATAATTGTACAAAGCGGTACGCACCCCACCGATGTGCAATGCACCTGTGGGACTTGGTGCAAACCTGACGCGAACTTCTCTCATTTTGAAATGTTGGAACGCGTCAAAGGTACAAAATCCTGCCTATGGGTATGAGGCAAAAAGGCGGAGAAAGGCTTCACGCGCAGGCCTGAGCTGGAGTCTGAAATTGGACCATGCAACAGCATACAGCAACAGGATTCCGGCGGCACCTGCCAGGAGGTAGAAGATGTTTTTCAATTGAAAGGAAACGACAACGCAACCAAAAGTCAGCAGGATTGTCCACAGGGTGAGCAGAAGACGGGTGGAGGGAAATAGTTTGTAGTCCATGAAAACGATACTTCCGGAGGAAGAGGATTCAATCTGACCAATGATCAAGGGGAGGTAGTGGTTCACGCGCTGACCGCGTAGAGAAATCCTGAATCGATTGTCCTTTACCCAGCCATTGAAAAAGAGTGTTGACTCGTTTGCCTGACGGAAAGGTTTGTTGGAGGTAGCTGTTGAAATAATTTCAACAATTTTCTCCGCCGGGTGAGGCAGCACGATGGTTTCATGATGGGCGGGGAGCAGGGAGATCACATCACCGCGATACAGGATATTTCCACATTAACGTCTTTGGGAAGTCGACTCACTTCAACGGTCTCCCGGGCTGGCGGCGACTGTTGAAAATAGGATCCATAGATTTCATTGATCTTTGGAAAATTATTCATGTCTTTGAGAAAAATCGTGCACTTGACTACATGGGAGAAATCCAATCCGGCGGCAGCAAGAATTTCATTCAGATTCTTCATCACCAGATGGGTTTCTTCCTGAATGGAAGTAGTGATGACATTTCCCGTGCTCCTTTGAATGGCGACCTGGCCGGAGACAAATAGCATGTTGCCAGCCTGGATGGCCTGGCTGTAGGGGCCAATGGGCTCAGGAGCATTGGCGGAATAGATTACTTTTTTTGACATGGCTTTGAGAGTGTTACTTTTGGTCAAATATCAGGAAAAATCGGATAATGGAACTCCTCGTCATAGGTGAGCAAGCACGACTCGAAGAAGTACGCCATAAATTTGGAGGGTTGCATCATTATGCACTTGCCAGCCATTCGACAGCAGAAGCCATGCTTAAAAAATGTGATGTGGTTTTTGATTTTATAATTGATGAGAATCCGGCCGCTATCGGGATTTATAGAGATCATTATGTGCCGACAGTCTTTCTGAATACAACTTTTGTCAGTCTTTCCCAATTAAAAGCACCGGACGGGTCTTTTGGGTTTTGCGGCATGCCCACCTTTCTGAATCGCGAGTTAATGGAAGTCTGTGTTGCTGATGAAAGTGACCGGAAGGCCCTTGAAGAAGTCTGCAGCAAACTCAACACAAAGTATGAAGTGGTGGCTGACCGAATAGGACTGGTGACCCCAAGGATCATCTGCATGATTATCAATGAGGCGTATCGCACCGTTGAGGAAGGGACCGCAACACGTGAAGACATTGACAAGGCGATGAAATTGGGGACGAATTATCCTTTTGGACCGTTTGAGTGGTGTGAGACGATTGGACGATCTCAGGTGGTTCAGTTACTGGATTTTGTATTCATGGATACTCGCGATGCGCGATATAAGTCCTGTCTTTTGCTCGTGCAGGAATCTCATTCGAATGGCTGAAACTAGTCTACTTGTATCAAATGGGAATTGTGAGATGGATTACTCGACCGTAATGGAATGATCCTGTAGGGTGGATTTTCTTACCCTTAACACTTTGGGATGGTATTCTTTGAATAATTGTAGAACGAAGATAGTCGATTTGTTCAAAATAGATTAGGATTTATGAGGGGTTTACTCAAACCTTGATTGTAAACTTATGGACCCAGTAATAAAATTATCCTTTCACGAATGGATGGTGATTAATGAGTTGGAGAAATCTTTTAAGAAGAATGATGGTTATACGGTTTCAATTCCATCGAGTAGACAACAAAAAGGTTTTGATGTTATCCTATACAACAAGATTTCAAGAAAATCTGTGACGGTTCAGATAAAGAGTTCCAGAACCTACACACCAACTTCACGGGAATTCAGTAATTACACATGGTTCAATTCCTTCCCCATCGAAAAGGGTCTTTCTGATTACTACATCTTGTTTGGATTGTACGTGAAAACCCCAAAGGGAAAGGTAAAACGGACTAAGGTGAAGAATCAAAATTGGTTCGATTTTGTACTACTACTCTTTACTGAGGATGAAATGTGGGAGTTCTTATCAAAACTTACCCTGAGAAATTCAGACCGGAAGGATACCAAATTCAGTTTTGGATTCGATAATACTAAAGAGATTTTCCTTACCCGTGGTTCAAAGGAAACGGTTGATTATTCGAAGTATCTTCTTTCAAAACGGTTCCAAGAGATAGTGAGGGTGATGAAGTAGTGCAAATTGTTATACACTAGAACCGATGTGATCTATGTTCGGTTAACGTATGTAATATCAATTGTGATAGGGTACTGATACATTCACTCATTAAACGTCTGTTATGGTTTTCACGGAACAGTTCATGTTGTTTTTTTCTAAGGATTACTTGTCTGAGGTTCTTATGTAAATCCGTTAGTTTATCCAGCAAATCTGGGTTTATGTTTTCAATATCCCTTTCAATTACTTCCAGGATTCGATGATACAGATACAAATCCGTATCATCAAGAAATTTCTCTAACTCATGTGTGGTTTTGATTTGTTCCATAGGGTGAAAATATGTCCGAAATGTTTTTAAGGGGTATTGATGGAGGTTTTATGTTTTACTTTTTCTCAGTAACATGAAATTCAATCCGATATTTCAGAAACGTCTACGTCTACTCCAATACCATTGAAGTATTCAACAATCTGACTTGGTTTGAAGAGTCTACGTCCGTTCAGTTTGACACCTTTTGGAAACTGATTCTTACTCATTTTCTTGTAGATGGTGTAACGGTTCATTTTTAATTCCTTGGACAGTTCTTCTATTCCAATAAGTTTCTCTATTTGTATCATAGTGTTTTTTTTGAATAAATATCATTTATCTCAAAAAGGAGATAATATAAAATGAATTATTCGTAGGAGAATATTACCAGATACAATAATGGGTATCTCTAAAAACCCTATCAATTTATCTATAAATTTTGTTTCTTGAGAAAAAGGAGAAAATAGA